>JBJTBB010000237.1:0-5810 GCA_046091125.1 Planctomycetaceae bacterium | reverse complement strand
ACTCATCGGCCAGGGCGGCGTCGAGACCGTCCTTCACGCTCCGGGAATCGACGCCGTCCATGTCGGGCCGATCGGAGGGATGACCGGTGACGACGGCTCCCGTCGCGGCCGGATCAGCCGATGGTGTGAACCGCGGTGGCGGAAGGTCGATCCGTGTCGCCCCCAGGGAACCGTAGTCCTGGGGAGTGCACGAGAGCACGATGATCTGCAGGCCTCGACGGGCACCCAGGTCGAGCACCCGCTGCACCGCCCTGATCCGGTCCGGATCGGAATGAACGAAGGCATCGTCGAACACCATCGGTAGGGAGGCCGAGCGCGAGCAATCGTCGACGCCGTCACTCCCCGCGAGAACCTCCGCCATCGCCAGTCGGCAAGCGGTTGCCACCTGTTCCCTCGTGCCGCCGCTGAGTTCCTCGAATGCGAACTCCAGGCCACCGAGCGACGGCCTTGCGACCCGGATCGCATCGAATGTGTCACCCGTCTTGGTGATCCGAACACGAGTGCCGACTCCGAAGAGGGCGTCGAGGTATTCCGTCACCTTTGCGCGCAACGGGGCGGCCACGATATCGGCGACCGCCTGACGTCGCGCCTCGAAGAGTTCCCGTAGGCGGCGGATTGCCACGGCCCGCCGGTCCACCTCGGCGTGTCGCCGACGGGCCATGTCGAGACGGGCATCCGCGGCGGCCTTGGTGGCGTGCAGGTCGGCCGTTCCACTGCGGCGCAACTCACCCTCGGCGGCGGCCCGCCGCACCGTGGCCTCGTGGATGCGTTCGGTGCTGACCTTCACCGTACGATCAAATCGCTCCCAGTCGCTCCGGACGGTGTCGGGGTTCAAGGCCGCCAGCCTACGCTCCGTATCGGCTGCCTCCGCCAACGCTCTCACCTTCTCTTCGGCCAACTGGCGGATCCTCGGCTCGCGGTCGAGTCCGTGCACCGTCTCGAGCACCGCTTTGCGGACCTCGAAGTCTCTCAGCAACCGTCGCTCGTCCGACAGATCCTTCTCCAGATTCTCCCGGGTGCGCTGGGTTTCCTTGGACTCCCGCGTGATCCGTTCGAAGGAGACATGGGAGCGTTTCACGGCCTCGTCGGCCTCGATGCGTCGGACCTGCAGCCGTTCGAGTGCCTCCTGGACTGCCATGGCGCTCTTCGGCCGCTCGAAACCCTCGGACTGCTTCCTCGCGATCTCGGCCTCGATCCTCGTGTGTTCGGAGGTGGCCTCGTCAAGGCGACGCCGGATGGCGTCGCCATCGAGTTCCCCGATCTTCTCCTCGAGTCGGAGGAGTTGTGCCTGCTCGATGTTTCGCCGTTCCATCGTGGCCCTGACCATCGCGACGTCTTTCAGTCCGATCGCGTCGAGCCGCGAGGCCAGCTGATTCCTCAGATCGGCGACCGTGGCACGCAGGGTGGCGAACGACTCGCCTCCGCCCGGTGTGATGCGGAGGGCCGTCCGGTCTCCGATGGTCACGACAGCCGGCTCCGTGAACGTTTTCGAATCGCCGGCCGCGATCGCCAGTCCATCCAGTGCGACGTCGTCGCCGGTCGCAACCACCTCGATCCGTGTGGCACCCGCCTCCAGCCGACCGAGACCGATCTCCACTCGCCGATCGAGGTCCTCCAGGGCGTCGACCGTCGCCCTGTCGATGTCGGCCAGCGCGATCAGTCGCTGCTTCACTCCACAATGCTCCGCCCGATGGGCCGCGATGAGCGAGAGCGTGGACTCGAGTTGTGTCCGGTCGGCGTCGAGCGTGAACACCCTCGAGACGGCCCGGAGCAGGTCTTCCTCAGCGGACGCGAGCCGCTGGGATTCGTTGGAGCGTTCGATGGCGGCCAGCGCCTCGGCCAGATCATCCTGCAGTCGCTGCTCGAGGGCACGCAGTCGTGCAACCTCTCCTTCCCGGGACGCCAGTGATCCGGTCCGGGTATCGATCGATGAAGCGATCGAGCGAATATCCGCATCGCCCTGCTCGAGGTCCGCATGGGACGCGGCTGCGGCCTGGGCGTCTCGGCGACGGATGGCGAGTGCTGCCTCGAGTCGCCCGATCTCATCGAGGATGCCGCGAATGTCCCCGAGGCGGCGATCCGCGTCTGCGAGTGTCGATTGGCTTTCCTGGATGAGGTCGTCCTCTCGGATCACGGCGTCGGCCGCCGCCTCGAACTCGGCGAGGCGGCCGGCTGCCTGCGCGGCGGCTTCCTGTGCGGACGCCAGTTGTTTGAGCGATTCCGCCAGGGGCGAGCCGGCCTTGGGGTCCCCCTTTGCGGTGAAGGTCGCGTCGTACTCCTTGGCGATCCTGTCGAAGGTCTCCGTGTCCCGTTCAGACTCGGTCATCGCCGTGCCCGCGAGGTTCTGAAGCTGTCCATCGAGTCGCTTGGCCGCCTCACCGAGCGACTCGCGATCCGTCGGATCGCTCGCCGCCTGTCCTTGGCGGGCCCAGAGATGTGACCACCCGAGCACGCGGTTTCTGAGGGGACCGCCCTCGAATCCCAGGACGGTCCTCAGCCGTTCCTCCGCCGCGTCGCCCATGCACCGGTCACCGGAATCGTCACTGAGCGTCGCGGAGGATTGCTGCCCCTTGAACACCTTGTGGATGGTGTACGTGCGGCCGAGCTGTTCGAACGTCAAGACGACCTCCGGTGCACCCCCTCCGCTTCGCGGCTTGAGTCCCTCGAGGTTGTCGGCTGTGGAGCGAAACGGATAACAGAGAACCCGCTCGATCGCGTCGACGATGGTGCTTTTGCCCGCTTCATTGGGTCCGGCGACGAGCGTGCGTTCCCGGTCGAAGTGAATCGTCCGATCGGTGTGCATGCGGACGTTCTTGACCCTGACGGAAAGGATCCTCATCGGGCATCCCCCGCGCGCACGAACTCGTGAAGAAGGGCGATAGCAGTTCCCGCGACGGCCGCGTCGGGCCCGCCCTGGTTCATCTGGGTCTTTAGCTCTCCGGCCACCTGGGCGATCAGCGGATGACCGATCGCCCGGGTCAGGGCGTCGATCTCGTCGACCGTCGGGGCCACCGACACATCCTTGAGCAGCCGCAGGTCGAGCAGGCCAGCCTGCCAACTCGTCAGGAGCTCCGACAGATCCGAGTGGCCGGCGAGCCCGAGGCTCCCGCCGAGCGTGAGGCGGAGCAGGCAGAGGCCGCGTTCAGCGGCACCGACGAGATCATCGAGAGCTTCCCTTAGGGTCGCTGGTCCAGCATCGCTCGCGAACGTCTCGGTATGATCGAGCCATTGCGTTCTGCCGGTGCGTTCCCGCTGAACCACCGGCTCGGTGCCACGGCCGGCCTGAACGACGGCGACATGCCCGGTGGTCTGGCCTTTCTTGGGGTAGCGGTCCGTCTCGTGACTGCCGGAGTACCACGCCTTCTGGCCCGCCTGCACCATCCCATGCCAGTCGCCGAGCGCCAGATAATCCCGTTCATGCATCGGCAGCTTGGCAAGCTCGATGTGGTTGGCCTGGCGGCCGTGGTCCTCCTCGTCGCCGGCCTGTTGGAAGTCGAGGGTGCTGCCATGGGCGATGACGATCCGCGGCTGCGCGTCGAGACCACCGAAGTCGAAGTCACGAATCCATGCGGTCGGGTCTTCCATGCTTTTTCGGCGTATTAGCGGGCAGGGCAGCAGGAGGGAGTCGGCAGCCTCGACGGGGGCGGCGTCGAGCAACACATGGAGATTCGCCGCCCGTTCCCGGCTTTCTGCGATGAAAAAGGATTGCTCCCAGATGCTGCCCGGCCCCGCGTGGTCGTGGTTGCCTGGAATGACATACACCGGCACGCCGATCGATCGGATGGCGTCGCAGACTGCCGAGACGGTTTCGTTGGACGGTGTGTTTGAATCGAACACGTCCCCCGCCACCACGACGAAGGCCGCGTTTTTCGCTCGAACGAGCGTCCCGATGCGTCGGATGGCCTCGATCCGTTCGCGTCGCAGAAGAGACCGTTTCTCGTCGTCGCAGACGCGTGAGAACGGTTTGTCCAGCTGCCAATCCGCGGTATGGATGAACGTGACCATTGGAGTCAGGGTGAAGGCGGGCGGAGCACGACGGATAGTGAAAGGGTTCCTCGGCCCGAGCGTCCCGATGCATCGTCCGGATGGAAGACCCAGAGAATACCCCTTCGGCACGATCTCATCCCGCGGCGAAGCCGGGGCTCGTCCACGGACGAAGGAGCTCCTTTCAACCGGGACGCGGCGACAGGCCCGTCGCCCAGCATCTGGCATAGAGTCGCAGCTGGGGACGGTAATGCTCCACGAGTTGTGAGATGTCCGATTCCACGACCGACGTCGTCTTCCAGTCGACGATCACCCAGTCGCTCATGCCGTCGCGAGGCGGTCGGGCGTCATCGCGAAACACCGCGTCGATCTGACCACGGATGAGTACGGGCTGACCGTCTGTACGGACGGGCGGCGACGCATGAGCGGAGGACGAACGGTCTGCTAACGAGCCGTGCATGGGTCGGTCGGCCACATTGCCCGGGCCGTCGACTACGCCGATGTGCTCCGGTAGCTCGCCCGCCGCGACCGTGATCGAGAAGGGGACCTCGACATATCGCTCGGGGCTGGAAGCGATTCGTCGCCAGATGTCACTTTCGCGGATGTGCTCCACGAGGGTCGTTGCCCGGCGGGCGAGCGTCGCGGTATCGATGCCGATACCGGAGAGGTCGCTTTCCAGGAGGATGCTCGTCGCCGCGGCTTCCAGGTCGAGCGGCGTCCCTTCGCGAGGAAGATGGCCGATCGATAGTTCAAGGAGCCGGTGGATGATCGTGCCCCAATCCTGGCCGAGTCCCCGGCCGGAGTGCCGGAGGCGCTCCGCCGGCTCCGTGAGGAGGTCGCGCGGCGTGACTGTGCCGAAGGTGGGCGCTCTTAGGATGCCGAGCCTTTCAGCGGCTGACTGACGGGCATCGGCAACGGCGGCATCGTCCACCGATTGTTGCGTGGTCGCGTGACTTCGGGCCCGCTCGGCGGCGGCATGCGGTTCGAGTTCGGGTAGGTTCGCGACGGCACCGATGTCATCGGCGAGTTCATGCCAGCCACCTGTGACCTCGCCATCGGCGTTCTCGAAGATCGACGTGACCAGGCACGTCCCGGGGCGGGTTCCGGCGACATACTTGAGCCGGAGGTATTCGGCCTCGCGGTAGCGATTCTCGGTGGACTCGTGGGCCTCCCACCCCATGGGCGCGGCTAATGTCCCGCCATCGCGACCGAAGGCCCCGGTGCGGAAGACCCTCAGGTAGCCCCTGACACCATCCGACGAGCGGGTGATGTGCCAGGTTGGGTTGCGATCGCGCTTTGGCCCGTTCTCGTCACAGAGAAACACCACGTGCGCTTCGAGCCCCTTCACCTTGTGAAGGTTCATGATGCGCACGGCGCCTCCGGTCATCGCATCGATCGAAAGCGTGTCGAATTCCTGCTTCCCTGGTCCGTCGGCCACGAGGTCTTCGATGCGGTCGATCACATCCTGCAGCGAGGTGAGCTGAGATCGCTCGGCCCGTACGCGTTCGACGAAGGTGACAATCGTGCCAGCCGCGGCCCTTGAACGGATCGTCGACGACGTTCTGGACGTTTCCCGCGTGCCATCGCCGGGCGCCGACGGCGCGGGCGGCGGCATGGCACTCAATGAGCAAGTGCGCCGCGTCAGTCAGGACTGGTCCATGCACGCGGGGGGAGGTGACTGCCTGGATCTGCGGCTGTGCGATGGCAACCCGCTGGTGCAGTTCGACGAGGAACACCTGCGCCGTGTCCTGGTCAACCTGCTGGACAACGCTCGCCGATACGCCAGCCAGGACAGCGAAGCGATTGTGGTGTCGACGGCGTCGTCC
>JBJTBB010000236.1:0-2607 GCA_046091125.1 Planctomycetaceae bacterium | reverse complement strand
CTTCGAACACATGATGTTCAAGGGGACGGACACGATCGGCACCCGCGATCCGGAACGCGACGCCCGCTATCGCGTTGAACAACGGCTACTGCGGGACGAGATCAATCAGATCGTCTGGGAACGGCAGTACGAGCGATTTTTCCGAGGAGAAATCGACGACCCATGGGACCCGGCCAACGACACCCAGGAACTCCGGGTGCTCCGCGGTCGCCTCGACGAACTGGTCAAGGCGCAGCAGGGAAGAGGTGCCGACGGCGAGTCGGCGGGAACGATCGTCAAGGACGAATTCGACAGGGTCTACACGACGGCCGGCGGAAGTGGCATGAATGCCTTCACGAGCCACGACCTGACCTGCTACTTCATCACCGTACCCTCCAATAAGCTCGAGCTTTGGGCTTGGATGGAAAGCGACAGACTCACCGACAGCGTCTTCCGCGAGTTCTACTCCGAACGGGACGTGGTGCACGAGGAACGGCGGCTGCGAACCGAAAGCACGCCAACGGGTCGGTTCGAGGAGCAGTTCGACGCGATGTTCTGGCTCTCGAGCGGGTATGCGTGGCCGGTGATCGGCTGGCCGAGCGACCTCAACAGCTACACCTTCGAACAGGCTGAGGAGTACTGGAACACCTACTACCGTCCCGGGAACCTGTTCGGTGTTCTGGTGGGTGACTTCGACCCAGCCGAGGCCAGGGATTTGATTCGCCGTTACTTCGAGCGGCTTGAGAAGGGCTCGCGTCCACCCCCTCCGGTCGTGACGCTCGAGATCGAGCAACTCGCCGAACAGCGGCTGCTCGCCTCCGGCGACGTACCACCGGGCGTCGAGATCCGTTACCACACGGTGCCGGCCGGACACGCCGACAGCTATGCCCTCGACATGCTCGCGGAGGTGCTCAACGGCCGCAGCGGACGACTCTACCGCGGTTTGGTGGAGGGCCGGGCGATCGCCGCCTCGGCGGCGGCGGCCTCCGACACCCGTCGATACGCGGGTCTTTTCTCATTCCGTGCTGAGGCCCGCGGAGAAGCGACTCCGTCGGACCTCGAGAACGCCTGGTACGAGGAACTCGATCGACTGCGACGGGAGGATGTGGCCGAGACCGAATTGCGGAAGGTTAAGAATGGGGTTGCCGCCGACGCATATCGGAGGCTGCAGAACAACATGTCACTGCTGATCCAACTGGCTTTCTACGAGACGCTCGTCGATTGGCGAGAGATTAACGAGCAGCCACGGAAATACGACGCGGTTTCAGCCGCCGATATCCGCCGCGTCGTCGATGCCTACTTCACAGCGAACAATCGGAGCGTCGCGACCTACACACGATCCGCGTCGGAGGGTGCGGGCGTGGCGGAATCCATTCGAACCGCCCCTCCCCCGAGAAGACAATCTTTGAGCGAGGAGAGCCTCCCATGATCAACGCGCGTTCGGTGGCGGTGGTTCTGGCCATTGCTGTACTCCTCCTGTGGGCCGTGCTGCCGGCCCGCCAAGTGTTTACCGGTACTGCGGGGGCACGCGAGCGATCACCTACGGGTGACGCACAATTAAAAAGTCCCTCGAGTGTTGAGACCAAAACCCAGCCAACGAACCTGCCCTCCCGTCCAGAAGCGATTCAATTCGAGCCATTGTCGTTCGAGCCGCCCGATGCCGCGACATATCGTCGTGAACTGCCCGACGGAACGGTGGTCTATCTCGCGGAGTCACACGAGTTTCCTCTCGTCACGCTGTCGCTCACCTTCAAGGGCGGAGCTTCTCTCGATCCACCGAACCTCCCAGGGCTGGCCGCGATGACCGCCAGAATGATTCGAGAGGGAGGAACGGTCACCAAGCAACCGGTCGAGATCGACGATGCTCTCGACTTTCTCGCGACCGAGGTTTCGGTGTCGGCGAGCGACACGTTTACGACGGCGAGCATGAACTGCCTCACGAGCACACTCGACGAGAGCCTGGAGATTTTCGTCGACATGCTACGGGCGCCCGGCTTCGACCAGAACCGACTCGAGACCGCCAAGGCGAGGCTCCTCGAGACGCTCAAGCAGCGGAACGACGACGCTTCGACGATCCTCTCTCGCGAGTGGCGATCCTTACTCTACGGCGACCATTTCGAGGCCCGAGAGCCCACTGGCGACAGCGTGGCGGCGATCTCACAGTCGTCTCTCGGCGACCTGCACGCCAGGCTGTTCCATCCGGGCAACGTGATCGTTTCAGGGTCTGGAGATCTCGACCCGGATGCCATGCTCGTAAAACTCGCGAAGGCCTTCGCGGGCTGGGATCGTGGTGAGCGGGCCCCCGATCCTTCACCGCCGACGACAACCATCAAGCCGGGCCTCTACCACGTCCCCAAGGCCATCCCACAGGGAAAGGTGGCCATCGGTGCGCGATCGATCGAACGGGATGATCCGGACGCCATCGCCCTCATGCTGCTCAATGACATCCTCGGTGGAGGCGGGTTCACCAGTCGCATCATGCAACAGGTCCGCAGCAACGAGGGCCTCGCCTACTCCGCGGCGTCACGAATCGCGCCGAAGGTCGACTACCCCGGAGAATTTCGGGCCGGTTTTGAAAGCAAGAATCCCACCGTCGCCCTTGCGACGAAGATCGTCCTCGATCAGATC
>JBJTBB010000235.1:0-6529 GCA_046091125.1 Planctomycetaceae bacterium | reverse complement strand
TGCGCGACGAGTGGCGGGCGTTCCTCGACGCGAAGATCCTCTGGCTTCTGCTCGCGGCGATCCTCAGCGTGTTCGCCATCGCGATGACGGCCCGCATCCAGCCGCAGCCGGCCGGTAGGGGCGCGCTCGACATCGCCGCTGCGGCCATCGCCGCCGACATCGACGATGCGGAGGATGTCGACTTTGCGACGGCCGATCTCGCCACCCTCGCGAAGCGGCTCGACGGGTCGCTTTCCTGGATCGTGTCGGCCGAGCCGATGTCCGAGGCAGGACCCGATCCGGCGAACGCGCGTGCTCAGGCGGATTCGCCCGCGACGAGTTGGTCGGTCACCCTCTCGCGCAGCCGGTTGCCCTGGACCGGGGACGACGGGGCCGAGCGGGCGATCCTCGAGCGGTTCGGCAGACTCGGGGGCGCGCGTTTGTGGCGGGCCCGGAACGTGGAGGAGACGACGGGCACCATCGGCCGTCTCACGGGCACTCGCACCTTCCGCTTCGTCGCCGATCCCGGCGAAGACCTTCGGCTCCTGTGGCCCCACAGCTTCTCGCTGTTCGGCGACTCACTGATGCTGACCCGCGCCGAAGGGGCGCCGCTCGGACTGGAGGTGCTGATCCTCCAGAAGCTCCTCTCGACCGGGATCGGCGGGACGATCCTGCTCCTGGTGGGCATCGCGATCACGGCGGCCTTCGTACCGAACATCCTCCGACGGGGGTCGCTCGAACTCCTGCTGGTTCGGCCGATCCCTCGATGGCAGCCGCTCGTGTTCACCGTCTTTGCCGGCACCATCTTCGTGTCCGGGCTGCTGGGCCTGCTGGTGTTGGCGACATGGCTGGCGACCGGACTCCTCGCGGGTGTCTGGTCCACGGGCATCGTCGTCGCGCTTTCGAGTCTGGTGCTCTTCTTCATGCTCGTGTCGTCGGTGAGCGTGCTGGCCGGCGTCGTCACCCGCAGCACGCAGGCCGCGATGCTGGTGGCCGTGGCCTACTGGGCGTTTCTATTCCTCGTGGGCACGATGCACGCCCAGGTGGTTGCGAGCCGCCTCCGCTCCGACAACGTCGGCCGGCCTCAGCCGACGAGCGTCGCCGACCTGCTCCGGGGGAGGAAGCCGGAGATCGAAAAGCCGACGCGGACCGGTCGCACTCCGTTCCACGAGAGCCTGATCGGCCGTACGGCAGACCTCGCCTATTGCGTGCTCCCGCGAACCGAGGATCTCGACACGATGGTCGACCGTCAGCTCGTCCGAGACTTCGCGGTTGGGGGCCGGCTCCGGCGACTCGTGGAGAGCGAGGCCTTCACGTGGACGGGCGGCATCGGCCTGACCCTCCTGCACACCATGCTGCACCTCGTGGCGGCCTGCGTCATCTTCTCGATGCGGGATCCCTGAGAGATGCGAGCCGTCTGGAACATCCAGGATTCGCCCGTGTCGAGGATCCGCCGCGGGTTCCCCGGGGGGGATCGCCGGGCCCACGAGCCGCGTTTCCGGGTGACGAGGACGTCGCTCCGCGTAGCAAGGGAGATAGGCTGAGCGTCCCCGAGTATCCCGTAGGAGGAATCGACATGACTCACAGGCTGGCACGACGAGGTGGCTGCGTGGCCGTCCTGATACTGACTGGATCGCTGTTTGCGGCCGCGGGCAGAGCGGACGAAGGCAATCGGAAGGCCGACACGGACCTCGCCGCATACTTCGCCGCGGAGACCGCGCGACTGGCAAAGGCATGTCTGACAGACATCCGTAGTCGCACGGACTGGGAGGCCGTCCGCGGTGGTCAGCGGGCGAGGCTCTTCGAGATGCTCGGCCTTGATCCATCTGCCGACCATCGGCCGATCGAGCCGATCGTGACCGGAACGCTCGAGGAGGATGGCATCACCGTCGAGAGGGTCCATTTTCAATCGCGTCCCGGTCTGTACGTCACCGGCAATCTCTACCGTCCTGCTTCGCGGCCGGTCGGTGAAGGCCGACCCGCCGACGCGCGGTCACCGGCCGTTCTTTACCTCTGCGGCCACGCGCGCGGCGTCGTGGATGGCGTGAGCCTCGGGAACAAGACCCACTACCAGCATCATGGGGCATGGCTGGCGGAGCACGGCTACGTCGCACTGTTGATCGACACGCTGCAACTCGGAGAGATCCAAGGGATTCACCACGGCACCTACCAAGAGGGCCGATGGTGGTGGCCCTCGCGCGGCTACACGCCGGCGGGCGTCGAGGCGTGGAACGCCCTGGTCGCCATCGACTACCTCGCCTCACGGCCCGAGGTCGATCCCGCGCGGATCGGTGTGACGGGCCGCAGCGGCGGCGGAGCGACGAGCTGGTGGACCGTGGCCCTCGACGAGCGAGTGAAGGCCGCCGTCCCGGTGGCGGGCATCACCGACCTCGAGGATCACGTCGTCCATGGCTGCGTCACGGGTCACTGCGACTGCATGTACCTGGTCAACACCTACCGCTGGGATTACCCGATGGTGGCGGCGCTCGCGCATCCTCGGGCGCTGCTCCTGGCCAACACCGATCGCGACGGCATCTTCCCGCTCGGCGGTGTGATGCGGACACACGATCGGGTTGCGAGGCTCTACGGTCTCTGCGGCCAGCCGGCCGACTTCGGCCTCGTGATCACGCCCGGCGGTCACGTCGATTCGCAGGAGATCCAGCTGCCCGTGCTCCGCTGGTTCGATTCGCACCTCGGCGGCGGCGAGCGCCCGATCGACGCCCCAGCCCGTCCCCGGTTCGCACCGCGCGACCTGAAGGGGTTCGCGGATCTGCCCGGTGACGAGTGCAATACGTCGATCGACGAATCGTTCGTGGCCACGGCCGGTCCGTTCGCGCCACCGGCGTCGGTCGAGGCATGGGACGACCTGAAGCGGTCGTGGCAGGCGGATCTCGAGGAGAAGACATTTCGTGGTTGGCCGCAGCAGGACGGCCCCCCTCCGCTCGTCGTCATGGAGCAGAACGCGGCCGGAGGCGGTATCCAAACGAAAGGAGGCCTCGTCTGCCGGTCGATCCGGTTCGAGAGCCAGCCGCACGTCGAGCTGGAACTCGTGCTCATGCACCGGGCCGATCTCGAGAAGCCATCCCTGGTCGTGCTCGACATCGTCGATGAAGTGGGATGGTCACGGTTCGACGCGGTGCGTCGTCGGCACTTCACCGGCGTCGAGGGATCGGCCGTGACGAGTGCATCTCGCGACGAATCCGCCGTCGCGGGAGGAGATGATCAAGGGACGATCGCCGAAGAGTCGCGTGACCTCGCGGACATGCTCCGCTCGCATCCCTGGGCGGTGGCGACACTCGCGCCGCGGGGCGTGGGGCCGACATCCTGGAATCCCGATCCAAGGTCGGTCGTCCACAATCAACGGCGGTTTCTCCTGTTGGGGCAGACCTGGGAGGGCATGCAGGCCTACGACATTCGCCGCGGGCTGCAGGCCCTTCGAACGCACGTGCGCATCGGAAGGCAGTCGGGGGAAGTACCTGTCTGGTTGCAGGCGAAAGGGGGCATGGCGGTGCTCGCCGCCCACGCATCGCTCTTCGAACCGGCGGTGGCCAGGCTCGATCTGCATGAGGTGCCCGCCTCACATGACAGACCCGCCCTGCCGTCGGCGTCGGGAGCCCCGATCGGGGTGAGTGCGCCGCCACTGTTGAACGTGCTTCGCACCCTGGACGTGCCCCAGGCGATCGCGATGGCGGCCGACCGGACCCCAGTGGTTCTGTACGACGTCGACGAGGAGGCCTTCGCGTTCGTCAAAGGAGTCTCACGGGTCGCCGGCTGGCCGGAGAAGCAGCTTCAGTTTCGCTCATTGGCGGCGAAGGCGAGTCGACCGGACGGGGACGCGACGACCCCGGGCCGATCGTCATTTCGCGAGCGGGTGATCGATCCGCATGCCGGCGAGGTCTGCTACGCGGTGACGATCGCAGACGTGGATGGCGACTCGCGCGATGACATCGTGGTGGTGACCGAGGAGGCGGTGGTCTGGTATCGCAACGCTGGTGGCGCCGCGGAGCCAGGATGGGACAAGAGGGAGATCGTGCGGGGACGGACGCCGCGCGACAACGTCTGCATCGCGGCCCACGACATCGACGGCGATGGAACGGTGGATTTCGCCCTCGGGGCCGGCTGGACCAAGAACTGTTCGCTCCACTGGCTCGCCCGCGACGGTGCTCCCGATCGTCCTTGGCGGGTGCATGACATCGGACCGCTGCCCTCCACCCATCGCATGCGATGGGCGGACGTCCTGGGAACCGGCCGGCCGCAATTAGTGATCTCGCCGCTCGCGGCCCACCCGGGTGAGTCGGGCGTCCCGCTGTCGGCCTACGAGGTGCCTGCCAAGCCAACGACCGACCGCTGGCTGTCGACCGTGCTGGACCGGTCGATGAACAGGATGCACGGCCACGCCCACGTCGACCTGGACGGCGATGGCCGCATCGACACGCTCACTGTGAGTCGCGAAGGCGTTCACGTCGTGCGTCGCGAGACGGACGGTCGCGGCGCGGCCTTCACGAGGACGATGGTCGCCCGTGGCGCGGAGGCCGACGCCGCGGATGCCTGTGGCGCCGGCGAGATCGAGTACGGACGCCTCGCCGATGGGACGCCGATCATCGCCACGGTCGAGCCGATGCACGGCACCGCGATCGCGATCCAAACGCCGCAGCAGCCGACGGCGGATGGCCGGGATCGGCTCGTTCCTTGGCGACGCACAGTGATCGACGAGGGATACGTCCGCGGGCACGCGGTCGCGCTGGCGGACCTCGACGGAGACGGCGGTGACGAGATCGTCTTCGGTTCGAGTGATGCCTCGACACGGCCTGGATATGGGCCGACCCTCGCGGTCTATTCCCTCGCGGCCGGCGACGAAGGCTCTGGCGGACGATCCGCCGCCGCCCATGCGAAGGATGCGTGGCGACGGAGCGTGCTCGATGCCGGTGGTATCGCGGTGGAAGCGGTCGCCGTCGCCGTCCGCACCGGCGACGGTCGGCCCGCCCTCGTGGCCGTCGGCCGCGCCACGCACAACGTGAAGCTGTTCGTCAACGAGGGACCATGACGCCGTCACGTCACCGCCGACCACCGCGGAATCCTGTCCCCCGGTCCATGCCCACGATAGGGAACCGACTGGCAACGACGGGGAAAATCTGTCGAGATCCGTGTGGGGTCGGCCGAACTGCGGGCCGCGGCCCGGTCCCGCTCCCGCCGGCGTTCTCCGCACGGTAGAGTGTGCGTTCCCGGGGGTCGGCCGGTGTCTCCCGGACACGCGCGACCGGCCTGAGACAAATCTGTTCCACCGACGGCAGTCGGTTTCATGAAGGGGGTTTCACGATGGGCTTTCACCAGACCAATACGCATCGGCCCGGCAGGCATTCACATCATCAAATCGGTCTCGTGCGCGGCCAGTTCGGAGACATTCCGGAGGACGCATGGCTGGATTTCATCGCCTCGAGCGGTTTCGACGGCTGGGAGGAGGCGTCGTGGGAACTCGATCTTGCTCAGTGCGACACTGACGCGGGTGCCGAGGCATATGCGAAGTTGCGAGTCGAGAAGGCCCGCAAGCGGGGACTCGAGATCTTCACGGTGGCAACGCATCTGCAGGGTCAGGCTCTCGGTGACGAGCCCTCCGCCAAGACGCTCCAGTTCATCGGTGGTGAGGCGGTGGACGCCTACGTGAAGTGGCGAAAGGCCGGGAACGAGCCCCCACGCACGAATCCCTACCATGTGCCAGACGACGTGGGCCGTCTGATCCACGCGAAGGCCTGCAAGGATCTCGTCCGCTCGGTGCGACTCGCCCACTTTCTCGGCAAACTCCAGGACCGCAGGGTGGCCGTGCCGGGGTTCGTGGGATCCCCGGCCCACTGCTGGAGCCACTGGTTCGAGTTCCCACCGCGACCACGGGGGATTGGTGGCTGTCCGATTCCGGAGGTGTTGGACGTGAGTCTCGAACTTCTCGTGGAACGGTTCGCTCCCGTCTTCGACGCCTGCCGCAAATACGGGGTCACCTTCGACCTCGAGTGTCATCCGGGCGAACGGGCGATGGGGGATCTGGAGTCAGCCGGCGACTACCTGGCCTTTCTCGGAAAGCGTGGCTACGGCACCGACGTCGTCGGCTTCAACATGGACCCGAGTCACATGGTCTGGCAGAACGTCTCTCCGATCGATTTCATCCGCGAGTTTCCGGATGCGATTCACTCCGCCCACATCAAGGGAGTGCAGGTGATCGACGTGCCGACTCGTGCGGGTCGGCTCGGCGGACACCGTCCGATGGGCAGTCGGCTCAATGGATGGAACTTCGTCACGGCCGGTAGCCGCCGTGATGCGGTGAACGTCGAGGAGGTGATCGTGGAACTCAATCGGGCTGGCTTCGATGGAGCGATCAACATCGAGTGGGAGGACAACGACGCCGACAAGCGGGCCGGCGCCGTCGCCGCCCTCGCCGCGGTGCACGCCTGCGATCTACCTCCAGCCACCGGTCGTCACGACGATACGCTTAAGGCATGAGTCGCGTCGGTCGAGGAAGTGTGCCGCAGTCAGGCCGTCGATCCACCGGTCCTCGCGATGC
>JBJTBB010000234.1:0-13866 GCA_046091125.1 Planctomycetaceae bacterium | reverse complement strand
GAGTGGTTTGGGAGGTTCGCTGTCCCGAAGGGTCTCGATGACGCATCATGGCACGATGCCTCGTGGGGTGCGGCGCGAATCTCGGTTCGCCTCGTGAGCAACTGGAGCGGGCCGTCGAGCTGCTTGGCTACATGCCGGGGGTGACGGTTGTGGATGTCAGCCGCCTGAGGGAGACCCGGCCCGTCGGCGGTCCTCCAGGCCAACCGTACTTCTTGTACGGGGCATGCCTCATCGAGACCGACCTGGATCCGGAGGAGTTGCTAGGTCTGCTGCAGTCGGTGGAAAATGCCTTCCATCGGGAACGTAGCGGGCACTGGGGACCCCGCACGATCGATCTGGATCTGCTGATCTACGAAGACGTCGTCCTGCAGACGCCAACGCTCACGATCCCTCACCCACGGATGTCCACCCGACGATTCGTGCTCGAACCGGCGGCTGAAATCGCCGGGACATTCGTTCATCCAGCTGCCGGTTGCACGGTCGCCGACCTCCTCGACAACATCTCCCATCCGATGCCGTACATCGCGATTGCAGCCGTGCCGGCCGCGGGCGGGCCGGAGATCGCCTCCGCGGTGGCTGACCGGATCTTCGCACGAGTCGTGCATGCCTCCCAGCCGCCGCCCGTTGGGATCGATTCGGACGCCGGACGATTGCAGTCCTTGCTGACAGACTGGCTCGTACGACTGGCGGAGGCAAGGGAGTGTGGTATCTCACGTGGCATGGTCTCTGACTTTTGGACGGGAAGCCTTCGGCTTGCCGCCGATGCGCTTGCACCCTCGTCTCGAAAAGGCTTTGAAGACGCCTTCACTGAAGGCATCAACGAGGCCCTGCGGCCCCAGGTTGTGCTGCTGCTCGAAGCCGATCGAGCAGCCCTCGAGGAGCGCATTCGTTTTCGCGAACGATCATCCTCGGAGCACAGCAACGTGTTCGCCGATTGTGTTCCTGCAGGGTTCGGGGAAGACGACCTGTTGAACGCCCTCGTAAGCCTGCAGGAACGGCTCCGCCGGGAACTCGACGGTTCGGTATCCACTCGAAGACCACGCTTGCCAGGCGACATGCCAAGGGCCGTCGTCGCCATCAATTCGAGTGATCTCGGCGAAGCAGTCGAACAGGCCGTGGCCGCCGTCGAGGCCATGGAATGAACGCGGACAACGCCGACGGCGCCGTGGGTCGTTCGACCCAGATCGTCCGACAGATTGAACGCATGAGGCAGGCCGTTTGGGAGGCCCGCTCGGGTGGACGGAGCGTCGGATTCGTCCCCACGCTCGGGGCGCTTCATGATGGGCACGGCAGCCTGGTGCGAAGGGCCGCGCGTGAGTGCAACGACGTCGCCGTTTCGATGTTCGTGAACCCACGGCAGTTCGGGCCTGCCGAGGATTTTGAGCGCTACCCCCGCCCGGTCGACGAGGATCGGCGACTGCTCGAGGCGCTCGGTGTACGGTGGATCTTCGCTCCGGTTGTCGACGCCATGTATGCTCCGGCCGACGCGACGTGGGTGCACGTCGGTGGCCCGGCACTCGGGTTCGAAGGCGGGCTGCGGCCCGGTCACTTCGATGGCGTGGCGACGATCGTGGTGAAGCTCTTCGCCGCCGTTCCGGGTGATCGGGCGTACTTCGGGGAGAAGGACTGGCAGCAGACGCTCGTCGTGCGGCGGCTCGTCTCGGATCTGTTCCTTCCGATCGAAATCGTAATCTGTCCGATCGTGCGGGAGGCGGACGGTCTCGCGATGAGCTCTCGAAACGCCTACCTCTCGCCGGACGAACGCCGCCGAGCCGCAGCGATCTATGAGAGCCTCCAGGACGGACGACGTCGCTGGCTGGCTGGTGAGGAGGCTTCAACGCTGGAGCGGTTGCAGGCTGATTGGCTCTCTCGCGAGGGAGTAACGGTCGATTATTGGTCGATCATCGACCCGGAATCGCTCGGCCCGGCACGCGAAGGGGCTCCCGCCAGAATCCTCGTCGCCGGTCGCGTGGGCGGTACGAGGCTCATCGACACGCTTGAGCTGTCATCGCGCTCTCCGGGCGGCGAATCGAACCGCGAGCCGTGACGAGATCCGTGTCAGAAGGTGGTCGAAATCGTGGCGAATGACGGAAACACCGCAGAAGTGGTGATTGCCATGGGGGCTGCCGCGATGGTCCAACATGACTGCATGAGGACGGCGATTCCCTCGTCCGGCATCAATCCCATTCGCGATTGTGGCGAGCCACCGTTCGTCCGCTTCCGGGACACGTTCCGATGCTGACGACGCTCTTTCACGTGCCGACGGAGATCACCGTTGCCGGTCTGCGCCTTCCGGTCGTCGGCGTGTGGAGCCTGGGGATGCTCGTCTGGCTCTCGATCACGGGGGTCGTTCTGGTGTGGTCGTCCGCCCGGAACGGCTTTGACAGCGCCATCAGGACCCATTGGCTGACCCTTGCCGTCACCGCCGCGATGGTGGCGATCGTCCTCCCGCGGCTCGATGATGGAGCGGGAGTGCCGATTCGGGGCTACGGCGTGATGCTGGTCGTAGCCGCGGCGGCTGGTACCTGGCTCTCGATCGATCGGGGGAGGCGGGTCGGAATCGACGCCGACACCATCTTTGGGCTCGCCACCTCGGTGTTTCTCTGGGGACTGCTGGGGGCGAGGCTGTTCTACGTCCTACAGTACCATGACCGCTTCTTCCGCGATGACATGTCGCCACTCGACTCGCTTCGCGCGATCGTGGACCTCTCCGCTGGTGGTCTGGTCGTCTTTGGCAGTCTGCCGACCGCCGGGATCGCAGCCTGGCTCTTCGCGCGCCGCAGGTCCATTCCGTTTCTGAGGCTTTGTGACTGTGCGGTCCCGGGCATGCTCCTGGGGCTCGCGATCGGAAGAATCGGCTGCTTCCTGAACGGATGCTGCTTTGGCGGAGTCTGCGGGCTGCCATGGGCCGTGAGCTTTCCGCCCAATAGCCCGCCCTGGATCGACCAGGTGCACCGCGGAGTACTGCCGCCGTCAGGCGGCGACGGCGTGCCGATGTGGAGCCTGCCCGTTCATCCCGCGCAGCTCTATGCGAGCATCGACGCGGCGATTCTTTGTCTGCTGCTGGTTGCGTACAGCCCCTTCGCGAGAAGGGATGGAGAGATCCTCTCGCTGGCCCTGACGATCCACCCGATCGCCCGGATCCTGCTCGAGGCGATTCGAGTGGACGAGCCTCCGGCGCTCGGAACACCACTCTCGATTTCACAGTTGATCTCGGTCGGGCTGTTGGCTTGTGCGGCCGTGTGCTGGAGTGTCACGCTGGCGGGGCATCCCGCACGTCGTGGCGCCACCGAGCCCGACGGGTGACGTCTTCGAATTCGACCGACCGCGGGGAGCGCATGACGATGGGAAACCTCCTGACGATCCGATGCAGGTTCAACGGCCCTTTCGTGGTCGAGATTCTTCCAGACGCTTCGCAGCCGTCACCGGATGACCATTCGGGAGAGATGGGAACGAGCGAAACGGCCGGATCGAGTCCGGTCGGACCGTCATTTCAGGTCATCGATCACGAGGGAAGGGCGTTCGTGCTTCCCGCCCACAAGCGTGCGGTCGCCTTGTGCCGTTGCGGACAGAGCCGGACGCGGCCATTTTGCGATGGTTCCCACAAGGAAGCTGGATTCGAGGCCCGGGAGACGGCCGATCGACGACCACCATGAGTCCGGGAGCCCACCACGAGTCCGGGAGCATCGTCACCGGCGTCGTCCCGGCAGTGGGCTAAGATGCTGGGTCAAACGGGAGCGGCAAGGGCATGAGGATCCGGGATCTCTACGAGAGTGGCCGTTTTGGTCTCTCCTTCGAACTGTTTCCGCCGAATACGCCGGAAGCGGAGGAGGGGATGTGGAGGTCGGTCGAGGCGCTCATGCGGTTCGCGCCGTCGATGGTCACCTGCACGTACGGTGCGGGAGGTTCGACCCGCGACTCGACGCTTCAGATCGTGGAGGAAGTTTCGAGGAGATACGGCCTGCCCATCGCCAGCCATCTGACGTGCGTCGGGGCGACCGTCGACGAACTGAGAGACTATCTCGCGGAGGCCGGTCGTAGGGGCGTCGGAGCGATCGTGGCCCTGCGAGGCGATCCGCCCCGGGGCGAAACCTCGTTTCAGCCCGTGCCGGGAGGACTGCGTTACGCCTCGGAGTTGGTTGCGTTGATCCGCAGCGAGTTTCCCGCCTTCGGCATCTTCGTCGCCGGATATCCGGAGACCCATCAGGAGGCGTCGAGTCCCGAGTCTGATCTCGAGAACCTCAAACGCAAGTGTGACGCCGGTGGCGAGGTGGTGATCACGCAGTTGTTCTACGACAACGATGACTTTCTGTCGTTCAGGGATCGGTGCGAGCGGGTCGGCATCGACGTGCCGATCGTGCCTGGCATCATGCCGGTCACCAACTACGCGCAGATTCGCAGGATCGCGAGCCTGTGCAAGGCGAAGTTACCGGTCAGTTTCACGCGGTCGTTCGAAAGAGCCGGCGACGACACGAACGCACAGTTCGAGGCGGGCGTCGAGTTCGCGACGGAGCAGGTGAAGCGACTCGTCGATGCAGGCGTGCCGGGTATCCACTTCTACGTCCTCAACCGCTCCCCGGCGACGGTGCGCGTACTCGAGCAGGCGGGCATCGACGGCTCCTGTACGGCGGCGTGAACCTGGGCGATACCGGTGGGGTCGTCGATCCATGCGAATGGCCCTCGAGTGCGCGGGCCTCGACGACGAACGCTCATGCCGGACGAGACCGAATCCGCACCTCAAGGAGCACGCTTTCATTGTCATCCGGCTTCGCATCCACGGCCGAACGGGTTCGCGTACGAATGGGCCATGCGGCGATCCTGCGGACCGTGACCCGCCTGCAGAATCCTCTATGGCGAGCCTCCGCCTTCTCCTCCTCCCAGCGAGGTCCCTTGACGAGGAGCAACCGACCGTAGCGTTCGGCGAGCGGCACGAACCAGCCAAGCAGTTTTACAAGCGGCGCAACACCCCTCATCACGATCGAGTCGAATCGTCCAGCCAGATTCTCGGCGACCACGAGTTGGCCGGCTGCAGCGTGTACCACCAGCGGGAGTGGGATTTCCCCGAGGATCGCCCGCAGCGCTTTGACCCGCTTGCCGACACTCTCGGAGAGTTCGACACGCAGATCGGGACGCAGGATCGCGAGGATCACGCCGGGCACGCCCCCGCCCGTGCCGACATCGAGCACATGCTCGCCGGTGACGAGATGCGGCAGGATCGCCGTCGCATCTCCCACGTCCCTCGACACGAATCGCGCGACATCCGTGTGCCGCGTCAGGTTTAGTCGCGTATTCCAGTCCCAAAGAGACTCGGCATAGGACGCCAGGGCGTCGACCGATCCGGCGGGCAGTTCGATGCCGAGGGACTGACAGGCCTCGGCGATCTCTTTGGAGAGCGAAGGGGAGCGGATTCTCGGGGAACGGTCATCGGTCAGGCCTGCCGATTCCTCGGCCCGCGCGGTGTCGCTCGTGTCGTCGGAGTCCGGCTGGTCGCTCACTTGATGAACAACATTTCCCGGTAGGTAGGCAGGGGCCAAAGGTCATCCGGAAGGATGACCTCGATTTGATCAGCCGTGTCCCTGAGAGCGGCCATCGCCGGAATCACGTCGACGTGGAAATGCTTCACCTCGGCCCGCAGGTCACCGCCACCATGATGTCCGAGCACGGCTTCGAGCCCGTCGATCCGACGCTCGAACTCACCAACGAGCTGCGTGAGCTTCTCGAGCGTGCCCATATGGGGAGAGTGGCCGAGTCCCTTGAGCTTGGCCGCGATGTCGACGAGCTGCCCCTGGTAGCGGTAGCCAGCCGGCAGGATCATCGTCCGCGCGATCTGCAGGGCGGCCTGGGCCTCAGTGTTGATGTCCTTGCAATAACGCTCCATGTAGATCTCGTAGCGGCTCTGCATCTCCCGTTTCGAGAGGACACCGTACTTTTCGAACATGTCGAGGGTCTTCGGGGCCACGAGTTGGTCGAGTGCCTCGGGCGTTGCACGGTTGTTGGGGAGCCCCCGCTTGGCCGCTTCGTCGTGCCATTCCTGTGAGTAGCCGTTGCCGTTGAAGATCACCGCCTGGTGCTGGGAGATGATCTTCTGAAGCAGTTTCTCGACCGCGCCAACGAGCTTCGCCTGATCGCCGCCGGTGTCCTTCTCGAGTTCGGTGGCGATCGCGTCGAGGCTCTCAGCCATGATGGTGTTGAGGGCCACCAGTGGTCCGGCGATCGATTGGCTCGAGCCGACGGCACGAAACTCGAATTTGTTGCCCGTGAAGGCGAAGGGACTCGTTCGGTTGCGGTCGCCGGCATGCTTGGGCAGAGGTGGCAGCGTGTCGACGCCCACCGACAGGGTGCCCGTGCTCTTCGAGCGTGTGGCCCGACCCTTCTCGATCTGCTCGAACACGTCGGCGAGCTGCTCGCCGAGAAAGATCGACATGATGGCCGGCGGGGCCTCATTCGCGCCCAGCCGGTGATCGTTGCCGCTTGAGGCCACGACGGCCCGCAGCAGGTCACCGTGCAGGTGGACCGCACGGATCACGGCGGCGCAGAAGACGAGGAATTGCATGTTGGCATGCGGCGTCTCGCCCGGCTCGAGCAGATTCCCGAGCCTGCAGCCGAGCGACCAGTTCACGTGCTTGCCCGAGCCGTTGATGCCCGCGAAAGGCTTTTCATGGAGTAGGCAGGCCATGCCGTATTTCTGGGCCACGCGCGTCAGCGTCTGCATGATCGCCTGCTGATGGTCGGTGGCGATGTTGGCGTTCTCGTAGATAGGGGCGATCTCGTACTGGCTGGGGGCCACCTCGTTGTGACGCGTCTTGACCGGCACGCCGAGCTTGTAGAGCTCGCGCTCGGTCTCCATCATGCAGGCCAGCACCCGCTCGGGGATTGCGCCAAAGTACTGGTCTTCGAATTCCTGCCCCTTGGGGGGCTTGGCGCCAAAGAGAGTCCGACCGGTCATCGCGAGGTCGGGTCTGGCGAAAAAGAAGTTGCGGTCGATCAGAAAATACTCCTGCTCCGGTCCGGCCGAGGCGGTCACCTGGCCGACGTCCTTATGGCCGAAGAGCGCGAGCACGCGACGGGCCTGCTTGTCGACCGCCTGCATGCTCCGAAGCAACGGCGTCTTCTTGTCGAGAGCCTCCCCCGTCCAGGAACAGAAGGCGGTCGGGATGCAGAGCGTGGTGCCATTGGGGTTGTCGAGGATGTAGGCGGGGCTCGTCGGGTCCCAGGCCGTGTAGCCGCGCGCCTCGAACGTGGCGCGGAGGCCTCCCGACGGGAAGCTCGAGGCGTCGGGCTCCCCCTGGATCAGCTCGTTGCCGGAGAACTCGGCGATCGCGTCACCGTCGCCCGTGGGTGTGAGGAAGCTATCGTGCTTTTCGGCAGTCAGACCGGTGAGCGGGTAGAAGACATGGGCGTAGTGAGTGGCTCCCTTCTCGATCGCCCAGTCCTTCATCGCAAGCGCTACCGCATCGGCGATTCCCGGGTCGATCGGCTTGCCCTGCTTGATCGTGGCCTGGAGGGCCTTGTAGACGCTCTTGGGCAGACGGTCCTTCATCACCGCGTCGCTGAAGACGTTCGACCCGAAGATCTCGCTCGTCGGAGTCTCGCGGAAGTTCCAGGCCTGCCCGCTCGAACGGTAACCGGTGATGGCGGCGATGGCACTCGATCGGGCGGTTGTCATGTGATACTCTCGGAAAACGTGAACGCTGAACTCGAACGGCTGCTCCAACCCGAGTCTGGTGCGTGCGGTGCAAACCGATCACCGCGACCAAGGCGACTCTCGGAACGGACGGGCAAGGAACCGCCCGACCCATCGGATGCCGCCGAAACGAGGATTGCCCAGACTATATCCGACCCGAGTCGATGGTGGGTCAGCGAGAGACCCTGCCTCGGCCAGCCGAAGGACTCGAACCGGCGGACCCGGCGGCGTTGCGCCCGACAGCCTGTCGACGGGCGACTTCGGTGGCGGCCTCGAGACAGGGGTCCGAGACGCCTGCGGCCTGCGGCACGCCGATCACGTCCTCGGCGGGTTTCATCGCGGTTTGCACGACGAGATCCGGCTCAACGCCCACGCCGCTGAAGGGGCTTCCGGCCGGTGAATAAAACTTCGCGGTGGTCAGCCGGATTCCCACGCCACCGACCTCCATCGGGAAGATTCCCTGCACCGAGCCTTTGCCGTAGCTCCGACTGCCCACGATCGTGCCACGACGATGATCGCGAATCGCCCCGGCGAAGATCTCGCTGGCGCTGGCCGAGTCACCATCGATGAGCACCACCAACGGCAGCCTCCATGTGCCTGATCGTGTCGCGGTGTAGTTGAAGTCCTCCTCGGAAGACCTTCCTCGGGTGGCGACGACGAGACCCCGCTCGAGGAACAGGTCGGCCGCATCGACACCCGCGGAGAGCAATCCCCCGGGGTTGCCCCGGAGGTCGACGATCACGGATCGCATGCCGCTTGCATCCAAGCGTCGCATGGCCGCGTCGAGATCAGAAGCCGTCGTCTTCTGGAAGGAACCGATGCGAAGGTAGCCGACACCATAGGTCGGATCGACCATCCGAACGTCCTCAACGCTCGGCACGTCGACATGCTCGCGTCGGATCGTCATGGCCCTCGCCGGTCCCGGACCGCGACCGCTCGCCAGCGTGACGACCGATCCCTCTGGTCCCTGGAGCAGTTGCGAGGCGGCGTCGACTCCCATGCCGGCCAGAGGGCGGCCGGCGACCGCGACGATCACATCCCCCCACTGGAGACCTGATCGCGCGGCAGGACTGCCGGTGATCACATTGACGACGAGGAGCCCCTCTGCCGACTCCTTCAACTCCACGCCGAGCCCAACGAAGTTGCCGTCGATCTGGGCGTAGAGGTCATCGAGCTGGCCGCCCGTCAGGAAGGCCGAGTACTCGTCGAGCCCGCCCATCACCGCCGCGCAGGCCTCCATCAGGGTGGCCGACGGGGGAATGCCCAGGGTGCGATGCGCGATATTGGCCATCCAGGCGGCGAATCGCTCCGCATCGGCTCGGGACGTCACCGGAATCTGCCGGACGAGTTCGACCATTTCCGTGCGGAACGCCGTCCGGTGTCCATCCTGCACGGGAACGGGAAGCGTTTCGAGAAAGACTGGGTCATCGATGGCGACGTCGAGCGCCAATCGGCTTCGGGAGGCAAGCCGCGCAAAATCGGGCTGTTCCACGTAGTGCGACTCGATGCGGCCAAGCAGCTCCGCGTGAAGCCGCCGGGCATCGGCCTCCGAGAGCGACGAGACGGCGGTACGAAACTTGGGTTCTGCGTAGCGGCGAGCGAGGTCGGAGTGAACCCGCGCCACGTCGTACCGGACGGAGAGTTGGGGGCTCAATCGGCCCGAACGGGCCAGTGGCTCACAGAGTCGGATGATCTCCGTCCAGCGACCCTCGCGCTCGAGATCGACCGCCCGTGCCACAAGGTCGTCGAGGCCGGGCTGCATCGGTGCCCCGATCCGTTGGCCATCGGCCGCTGCGCCCGGGTTCTCGAGCCGTGGAGACGCCTCAGGACGAATCTGGACCGGCTGACCGGGCGGGACGATGTTGCGGGACGGGGCAGCCTTGGGTGCCGTCCATTGGCTGCCTGTCCATGGCTTCCAAAAGGGCTGCTGGGCCTCAGCGGAAGAAATCCCGCACAGCATGGTGACGGCGACGACGACGCCCGACAGCTTCAACCATCGGGAGATGGCGGCACAGTCGCCCTGAGCCGCAAAACCATTCCCACCGCCCTGGCCGCACGCCCCTTGTCGAGGGGATTTGAAAACACCATCGAGGTGGGGTGCATGCACGGCTGCGGTCCATTCGCTGATCGGCCGCTCATTCTGCGGCGAGGCGGCCTGTCCTTGGACCGCCCGCGATTATGGATCACGCTTTGCGCTCGGTCAAAAAATTCGCTCTGCGGTGGTATTCTCGAAGGTGGACACGCCATATGACGCTTCATCCACCCAGTGTTGATTCGGAGAGCCCCGGGAGTGGCCCGCTCGCCGATGCCCAGCCGACCCTCGAATTGCTCGACCGTGCCCGGCGAGGCGACGATGCGGCCGTGGAGGGCCTTCTTGCACGACACAGGACGGCACTGCGGAGGCTGATCGACCTTCGGATGGATCGCGGTGTCCGTCAACGTGTGGATGCGAGCGATATCGTTCAGGACGTGCTGATCGAGGCGAACCGCAGACTGGCCGACTACCTGGCGAACCCATCGATGCCATTTCGCCTTTGGTTGAGGCACATGGCGAGGGATCGACTGATCGACGCGCACAGGCGACATCGAGTGGCGGCCAGTCGAAGCGTCGACAGGGAGATTCCGATTCAAGCCGGTGGGGAGGATTCCGGATCCTCCGATCCGGTACGTGGTTTGGCGGATCGGGAACCCACACCGGCCGAGGCCGCGACCTGGCGGGAGTTAGAGCGTCGATTTGCCGAGGCGGTCGAGCAACTCGACCCGCAGGACCGGCAGATCGTGCTCCTGCGTCATTTTGAGCATCTCTCGACGTCGGAGGCGGCCGAGGTGCTGGGCCTCGCGAAACCTGCCGCGGGCATGCGGTATCTGCGGGCGATGAGGCGGCTCCGTGTGCTACTGGACAGCGACCGGCCTACCATGCCGTCATGACATTCATTCCGAGCAAGCCCGCCGAAGCAGGACGCCATCCAACAGCCGATCCGATGCTTGCCTTTCCCCTGTCAGAGGATCAGGAATCCCTGCTCGCGACCATCGTCGACGACATGGCCGAAGGGAGGGGCTACGGGTCGCTCGACGAGGCTGTTGCGAGGCACCCCGATCTGGCAGATGCGATCAAGGATGTCTATGGAGCGATGCTCGTTGCCGATGCGGTAGCCGAGCGTTCGGCGGTCTTTCACGACGAGGACTTGACCGTCACTCCTCCGGCCGACCGTTTTCCAGGAGCGAGGTCGTTCAACAGCAGCGGATTCGTCCCGGGAGGCACATCGTTACCGGCACGCTTCGGGGACTATGACCTCCTCGAGGAACTCGGTCGTGGTGGCATGGGCATCGTCTACCGGGCCGTCCAACGAAGCCTGGGCAGGGCCGTGGCGCTCAAGATGCTGATTCGTGGGGCTGTTGCGACATCGGCCGACCTTGCGCGCTTTCGCAGCGAGGTCGAGGCGGCTGCTCGTCTCGATCATCCGGGCATCGTGCCGATCCTGGAGGTCGGCGAGGAGGAGGGTCACCCGTATTTCACGATGCGACTGGTGGAGGGCACCACCCTTGCCCGAAGGCTTGCCGAGGGGCCTCTCAGCGCCCGGGAGTCGGCCGCGACGCTCGCGAAGGTTGCCGACGCGGTCCATGCGGCCCACAAGGGAGGCATCCTGCATCGAGACCTCAAACCCTCGAACATCCTCATCGAGGCCGGTGGCGAGCCCCATGTTTCCGACTTCGGGCTCGCGAAGCGGCTTCAATCAGATGACTCCGTGACCCATACCGGTGCGATTTTGGGAACGCCCTGTTACATGTCGCCCGAACAGGCGGCCGGAAGCCGTGGTGAAATCGGCCCCTCGAGCGATGTCTGGAGCCTGGGGGCGATCCTTTACCAGACGCTCACGGGTCGCCCGCCGTTTCAGGCATCCTCACCAGTCGACACGCTTCTTGCGGTTCTCGAAAACGATCCGCCGGTGCCGCGGTCGCTCGCACCGGGGATCGATCGTGACCTGGAGATGTGCGCCCTCAAGAGCCTGCAAAAGCCACAGGATTTGCGGTACGCCTCGGCCGCGGATCTCGCGAACGACCTGCGGGCTTTTCTCGCCGGTGAGCCGGTCGCGGCACGGTCAGGGGGGCTTTGGGACGTCGCCAGTCGATTGTTTCGCGAGACGCACCACGCGGTCGTGCTCGAGAATTGGGGCCTCTTGTGGATGTGGCACTCGGTGGTGGTGCTGGGCCTGTCGGTGGTGACCGACATCCTGGCCTGGAGGAATGTGGACAGCCGCTGGCCCTATCTCGTTCTCTGGGGAGGTGGGCTCGCGATATGGGCACCGATCTTCTGGGCGCTGCGGCACCGCGCCGGCCCGGTCACTGCGGTTGAGCGGCAGATCGCCCACGTCTGGGGCGGAACCGTGGTCGCGAGCGTCATGCTGTTCTGGGTCGAGGATCTGCTCGCGCTGAACGTGCTCACACTTTCGCCGGTGCTCGCGCTCCTGGCCGGATTGGTCTTTTTCGTCAAGGCCGGGATCCTCTCGGGCGCCTTTTATGTCCAGGCAGCCTTGCTGTTCGTCACGGCACTGGTCATGTGTCGGCTGCCGGCGTGGCAGCACATCGTCTTTGGGCTCGTCAGTGGAGCCTGCTTCTTCGTGCCGGGCTACAAGTACTACCGCCAGCGGTCGCATGGGCTCTAGTCCCCTGATGGCTGACAATCGTGGTGGACGGTCGCCCTGGACGTCCTTGCCCGAAGAAGGCCTCTGCCGTGTTTTTGGCAACTGAACCGCGAGGGCTGCCGCTACAATCCCACGGGGGCATGAAAAGCCCTCGTTCGATCGGGAGAGACAGCGATGGCCGTTGGCGACAGGCTCGTGACCCCTCGATTCGTTGGGCGTGGACGAGTGGGAGCCGGAGGCATCCGGTATCTGCACCACGGCATCGACATGGGTGACGGAACGGTCGTGCACGCGAGGCCTGATGACCCGAGAAGGATGTTCGCCGGTGGGAGGGTCGAGCGGACGAGCCTGCAGGCCTTCGCAGATGGTCGATCGGTCTCCATCGTCACCGAGCCGCCAGCCGTCTTTCCGCCCGACGAAGTGGCGCGTCGAGCTGCCGCGCACGTAGGACGTGAGGGTTACACACCCATCGTGGACAACTGTGAGCATTTTGCATGCTGGTGTGCGACCGGACGCCGTGAGAGTCGTCAGGCGGACATCATCGCGGGCAGGCTCCAGCGGGTCGGCGCACGCGTGGCCGCCGTCATGGCGTCCCGTGCTGCCGGGGGCGTTGGGGGCGTGGGAGTGAAGACATTCGTCGGTACGACCGTGCGGCTTGGCATGAAAACCGTCCTGCCTGCGGCGCTTCTTTCAGAGGGAGTCGCCCTTGCAGCCGAATTTCGGGCCCATACCTCCGGCTGCGATGAGAGGACGGCGCGAGCCGCAGGAGAGCGGGCCGGTTTGCTCGCGAGCGTCGTATTCTTTGCAGCGGGTGGCTTGGCAGGTGGTCCGGTCGGCATGCTTGCGGGCGCAGTTACCGGAATCACGATGTGGACCGCGGGCACTGCGGCATCGCGAATACTTGGATCCCGCATGAGCACTTCCGCATGATCGCTCTCAATCCAACGCCGCCTCGGGAGCCGGGGGCGATCGAGCGCAATGTCCTAGGCGGACCGCTTGCGCCTTGTTCGCTCTCCCCGATGACGGGTTTTTTTCGCGATGGCTGCTGCCGGACGCGACGTGACGATGTCGGCATGCATACGGTCTGCGCCGTCATGACTCCTGATTTTCTGGAGTTCACGGTTGAAGCAGGGAATGATCTGGTCACACCCCATCCCGAAGGGGATTTCCCGGGGCTGGTCGCGGGAGACCGCTGGTGTCTCTGTGCCGCACGCTGGCTCGAGGCTGCCGAGGCTGGCCGAGCGCCGCCGGTCGTGCTGGAGGCCACTCACGAAAAAACCCTTGAGTTGGTGCCGCTCGACCTCCTCAAGGCCCATGCGGTCGACTGAACGGACGGCGAGCGGGCGTGACTGACGGCCGCGGATTGTCTCGTCGGCAGCCTTTTAGTGATTGGGGGGCGTTTGGATCGTTCGGGGAACGGTTTTCCGCGATGGTTCGGCCTGATTACCGGGCTTCGCCCATCCCGCGACGGCTGCTACCGTTTTGGCATGGGTAGGTTCTCCTGGATCCTGATCGTCGTCGGCTGCCTTGCTCTCAGCC
>JBJTBB010000233.1:0-13037 GCA_046091125.1 Planctomycetaceae bacterium | reverse complement strand
GGGACGGCATGGCCGGTCTCCTGTGCAGGCCGGAGGACCCGCGGGCGCTCGCGGCGGCCATCGAAAGCGTGCTCCGTGATCGCCCGCTGGCCGAACGCCTGCGGGAGCGTTCGACCGAGCTTGCCAGGCACCACGATTGGCCGATCGTAGCTGATCGCTATGTTGAGTTGTACCGCTCGGTGCTGGCCAAGAGGTCGGCCTGAAATATCCGGCCACCGAACGGGGCCGCCCTCAGGCGGCCCGAATCCGAGGCGTCGCCGGCGGCTCGATCGCTGTCGACGCGTGCCGTCGGCAGGCCTCCAGGATCTTGTCGCGGACGGTCGCCACTCGCTCGAGCCCACCCCAATATCGAGTCTGTGCGACAAACGGACGGAAGCGGAGCAGATCGCCGACGACCAATTTCCAGAAACGATGCCGCACCTTCGAATCGAAGAAATACTGGATCGCCTCGTCCAGAACGGTCGGTGTCAGAGGCCCCTCGCCGATCGACGAGAGGAAATTCCAGCAGCAGTGCATCACGGCGATATCGTCGGTTTCTGGTTGACCGGCATTCAGGTGCTGCCACCGCGTGTTGAATGCGTCCGGCAGACGGCGAACGGGCATGCCGTCCCGCTGGAGCATGGCGATCGATACCGCAAGGGCCGCCTGGTCGCTGTGGTGCACCCAACGCCGCGGGCTGCCTCCATCCTCGAAGAGTGCCGCGATGCGCAAGATGTTGTGCTCCCACAAACCACGGAGTCCACTGTCCCACGGCGCGAAGACGACGCCGCCGTTGTAGTAGGGGAGCATCCACTCGATCTGACCGTCGCCGGCCTCGAATCCCATCGTTCGCGGTGGATACCGCGGCAGGTCCAACTCGCACACCAGCGGACGGATCGGCAGCGGCATCGGCAGGTCGAACGCCTCGTAGACCACGTGCCAGTCTGCTTCGGCGACGTTCGGAGCGTCATCCGGGGCGGCGGCGATGCAGCGACCGAGCCCGGAAAGTGATGAGACATCGGAGAGCACACCGATGTCACAATCCAGCAACAAAAAGCGGTCCGTACGGGGCGAGATCTCCAGCCCCCGCAGCTTGTTGCCAACGTGGTGATCCTGCCGCAGGCGAACCGGCTCGTGGACCGTGACGCTCGCCCCACAGGCGCCCGCCATTCGACGAACACTCGGGGGCGGCTCGCCGATGCAGGCCACGTGCAACGGGCACCCCCACGATGGACCACCACTCTCGAGCCATGTCGCGAGGAAGACGATCGCCCTCGCCTCGAATACCGCCGGCTCCGACGAAAAGTCAGGCACGGTGATCACGTCGAATGGATGGAAGGGCGGCTGTTGCATCGTCATGCGTTCGATCGATTCGTCCTGAAATGCCCACGGCTTCCGATGACCACTCAGACCGCTTGAGACCTCTTGGGGAATGTCCGTCTCCTCCGAACCATTCGTGTTCGCGCCTTCACGAACCTGCCTCCTGCCACGCAAAACTCGACGAATGGCGTCGCGACATCGGCACCGAGTGAGCGGAAAAAACTGACCAGTGCCGGAACGTCTTGATGCCGACCGCGCTGCGGGTTGAGCTTGATGACGATCTGACCCTCAGGCCGCAGTACATGGTCGCGGAGATCCTCGAGAAAGAAGCCCCACTCCTTCGGTGTCCAGGTGGTGGTGTCGTCGATCCGGTCGAAGACGACGTTGAAGGCCGTCACGAGGTCGAAGCGATCGCCAAAGTCGGGAAGTGGGCGGAACGTCTCGACGGCGTTCACGACCCGCCAGATGCCCAGCAGCGATACGAGGTCGTCGTAGAGCTCCACCGAATCCACATCGGTGGCGACGACGTCATGGCCGAATCGTCTGCAAATGAAGGGGAAGTACCCGTTGCCTGTTCCAATATCGAGGATCCGGCGAGGAGGCGAATCCAACAGCCCGATCGCCTCCGCATGCGTGAGGTGCCGGCCGAGCCACGTGTCGAGGTCGAGGTACTTGGCCCGGCCTGGATCGACCCTTCCTTGGTGCGAGTGGAACAGATCGGCGAACCCTTGGGGGCAGATGTCGGCTCGCAGCTGCGGCAGGATCGCCAGCGCGCGAGCACTCAGGTGACCGTAGCGGTTGGCCTGTTTCACGAGTCGCGGTGAGAAGCGATCCATCACCACTTCCGAAACACAGCGAGCGATCTTCGGACGCAGCTGGCTCGCGAGTGATGGGGACTGATCGGGGCGGGCTTTCGTCGAAGTGGGTACCTGAGTCATTGGTTTCCGACTTCGCCCCTGAGGAAACGTCTGAACGGGAGACTCGGCAAGGCGAGGAAGATCGTGAAATCATCGACTGGCGTCAACACTGATCGCGGAACGTTCCAAGGGTCCACGAAGGCGGCCTACGGCCCAGGAAAAACCGTCGTTCCGCCATGCACCCCCCATGGGTACAAAGACAGAATCAAAACCCGGTGCGGTGTGCCGAGCCGTTCCCGACTCACACCCCCCCGCCAGCCGGAGCGACCGTTTCGAGCCGTGTCCAGCCACCTCTTCGATCGCCGCTCATGCGTCGATCGATGCCCTGCCGAGCGATTCCATGCCGCGACGAGTCGTCTTCATCGCCAGCCTTGGTCACTCCGGCTCGACATTGCTCGACCTAGTGCTTGGTGGTCACTCGGCCATCGTTGGACTCGGAGAAGTGGGGCGTTCGATCGATCTGCCGAGCGGAGAACCAGCAACGGACCTGCCACTGTGTTCCTGTGGCAAGTCCGCACGCGATTGCGGCTTCTGGGGAACCGTCCTACCAAGACTGGCCCATGAACCGAAAGCGAACGAGTTACGGCGCTACGAGGTCGTCCTCGACACCTTCGCCGGGACCTTCGGCCCCGATTCGATTCTCGTCGACTCGTCGAAGTATCTCCGTTGGCTCCGAGTCCTCGCGACGCTCGAGTCCGTCGACATACGGGTGCTGTTCCTCGTGCGCGACGTGCGGTCGTTCACCGTATCGGAGATCGACAACGTGGCCCGTAAGCGGGCGGCCGGCCAGCCGTACCGCGGAATCGGCCCCTTCACCGCCTTCCGCCGGTGGCACGCCGAAAATCGGAAGACCGAAGCTTTCCTGACAGCGTCCGGACTTCCGGTGTTCAGACTCGGCTACGAGGAATTGTGTCTCGCGCCGGAGCGGATCGTGCCGAGGATCTGCCAATTCCTCGACCTTCCCCACGAGCCTTCTATGCTCTCCCTCGAGCGTTCACGCAGCCACATCCTGCGGGGCAACCGCATGCGCCACGATGCAGCCCGCCGAGCAGTCGGCTACGACCCCCGCTGGTTCGTGCGGCGAGAATGGATGCTTCCCGCCCTCGTCTGTCGGCGGATCATGCGGTCCAACCGCGAGCAGGTCTACTCAAACGGCATCGTCGAGGAATGGAGTCGCTAACGTGATCCACGTCGTGCTGGGAATGCACAAGTCGGGCACAACCCTCGTATCGCAGATCCTGCACCATTCGGGGATAACCATGGTCGAGGCGGTCGATGAATCGATCAGCTACGACGCGGGCAATCAGTGGGAACGCGAGGCGACGAAGGCCGTCAATCACGCCCTCCTCGGGTCGGAGGGTCGCTATAGCCTCGAGGCCAGACGGCGCGGCCCGATCGTGGCATCGCCCGATATCCACAAGCGGATGGAAGGCATCATCGCGACCTGCGGCGAACGAGGTGCCGATTGGGGCTTCAAGGATCCCCGCACCTGCCTCACCTACGACGCCTGGGCCGGCGTGCTCCCCGAGCACAGGATCACCGTCGTCTACCGCCGACCGGAAGAGGCATGGGCCCACTATTGGGCGAGCACGAAGGGCCGTCGCAGGCTCAAGGTATTCCGCGACTTCCTTCCCTGTTGGTGCGAGTACAACGCCGCGATTCTCGACGTCTTGCGAACGACAGCGATGCCCTGGATCGTCGTCTGTTACTCGCGGCTGATGGAGCGGGACGATGCGTTTCGCAGGCTCGAAGCCTTCGTCGGCCGCCCGCTGGCCGACCGACGCCAACCGTCAATGCGACGAAGTCTGGGTAGACCCATCACGTATGCCTGCGCGCACTTGATCTCATCCTGGAGGCGGACACTGGAACCTAATCGCATCGCAAGAACCCTCGAGTCGCTCGAAGACCGCTCGGCGGATGCCGCCTGACAAACCCCGTACCTTCGGAGAAGCCGGCAATGGTGAGTATTCGGCGGTCAGTGTGCCGTTGGGCGACGGAACTCTCTCGGTGCTTCTCCTCGGAGCGCACGCCGATGGGCCAGATGCAGGGAGTGCTCAGGAAGGTATGGCCGGTGGACTCCGGCATTCCACTCGTCCGCGTCGGGCGGGATTTCGACGGCGGCTATCTCGTCCCGGACGACCTCGAGGGCATCGTGGCCTGCTTCTCACCCGGCGTGGACACGCACGCCTCCTTCGAGCAGGGACTGGCTCGACGAGGGATACGGTGTCACCTCGCCGACGCCTCGGTGGTGGCGCCTCCGACGGGCTGCGAGAGGATGTCTTTCGAACGACGATTTCTGGGCAGCTACGACTCACAAGACCGCACGACGCTCCAGTCCTGGGTACGACGCCACGAGCCCCATCCCACGGGCGACCTCCTGCTACAGATGGACATCGAAGGTGCCGAGTTCGACGTGATTCCAAATATCGACAGTGATCTGCTGAGGCGATTCCGCATCCTGGTGATCGAGTTCCACAAGCTTGACTGGATCGCGCAACCATTCATTTGTGCACGGATGGATGAGGTGTTCGCCAAGCTGGCGATCGACTTCGTGCCGGTACACCTCCACGCGAACAATTCATCGCACATACGCCGAATCGGCCCGTTGCGGGTACCACGGGCGGTGGAGGTCACCTATCTGCGACGCGATCGCTGCCTGGAGCACACGGCCCGTACGACGCTCGAGCACCCACTCGACCGAGACAACGTGCCCGCTCGTCCAGCGGCGGTCATCCCGCCCGACTTCGGAGGCTCTCAGGGCGTTTGATGGACATCCGGCCCAGGTGTGCGAGCCGGCTCATGAGCCCTGCTCCCCACCTTGGTCGACGGCCGATCACGAGTCGCTTGGGGGAGATTTCGAAACCCTCGGGAATGCCCCGCCGCCGCTTCAGGCTCTCCGCACAGTTCGCGGTGATCAGTCCGCGATGCGTGCTCTCTCCGAAGACGACGGCATTCCGAACGGTCATGAATCGCCGGTGGTCGGACGGCAGCACGGCCTGCGCGTGCAGGGCATCCATCTCCTTTGCGGACACCACCACCTCCGGGAATGTCTCGAACAGCCGCCGGAGCACCTTGGCTCTGAGAAACTGGTGCAGCCAGATCCGCCGGTAGTCACCGATGGAATGGAAACGCAGGCGGGCGATTCGCGGTGAGGAGCCACAGCCGGCGACCTCCTCGCGTCCGACACCGTACCCCCGAGCGATGCAAAGGCCCGATACCTCGTGCGGCTGGTCCACGAGGGCCCTTGCGACCCGCTCGGCGACGGCCAGATCGATCCAGATCGGGTACTTGTCATCGATGCACCAGTAGACCCAGGCGTCGTCCTGCAAGCCCTCCAGCAAACCGAGCACCGCGGCCCGAAATCGTCCGCGGCCCTCGCCTTCGGCGGTGGGAAGCAATTCGATCGCTGCGGGCCGCCTCGCCGCCACCTTTCGCATGGCTGGTCCATCCGGCAACCGGAAGAGGAATGGATGCTCCGGCCACAGGCTGGCATAGGCGTCGATCATGTGCTCGGCGAGCGGTGCATACCGCTGGCAGCTGAGCACGATGGCGGGAATCCGGCCGTTCATGCGACCCTCCAATAGCTCAGCCTGATCAGTCGCTGCATGCTCGTGAGGGCAGGGCGATCTGGCAGGTAGCCCCAGCGCGCCATCCACTCACCGCACTCGTCCTCGATGGCTCGGATCTGCGCCGGTGAGAGGACCTGGCGAAACGCCCCGCTCGAACCCGAGGCGATATGGTTGTGATGGAGGAGAGAATGCGGATCGAACTTCAGCGTCCTCCCCTCGGACGCCCGACGTCGTCGAACCGCCTCGGTCCGCTCGATTTGACGGCCGATTCGATAGGCTTCGGCGATCGACTCCGCCTCGTCGGCCCGAAGGGTCAATCCCAGGTGCGATGCGATTCGATGGACCTCATGCGGGAGCGACGCGACGAGATCGTCATACCGTGCGACGAGCGCCCCGGGCAGGGCCGCCCACTCATCGAATCGGCTCATCCAATACTGCAGACGTTTGTTTCGCCAGATCCTTCGGAATGGAGCAGCATTCTTCCGCATGGCCGACACGACGACATCACGGATATCCCGATGGACGGTGAGCACGCGAGCGCCGTTCTTCTCGACTTCCTCCCGCATCGCGGGTGTCAGACCATGGGCCTTGAAGACGAGACTCTCACGATGAGCGGGATTCGCCCGCCTGACTTCGTCGAATGCATCGGGACGGTGCCAGGTGACCCTGCGGCCGAGACCCCTGTCTTCTACGAGGTGACTCGCGATCTGGAATTGGAGGGTCGAACCCGACCGAAACATCCCTCCGCAGAAGATCCACATCTCGTCTTCCTCCGTCCGTGCCTGTGCGATGAAGCCGGTTCTTTTCTCTCGAACCTGCTCAGCCTGCCATCCGCCGCGCCCGCCATACCGAGGGCCTCCAGCCGAGTATGCGTTCGAGCGCATGCTCGTGGGGCTCGAACACCTCTTCCAATCGGCGCCTCACGGACTCCTCGACCACATAGTCCTGTCTGCTCACGTTCGCGGCCGCGAACTGCTCGGGCTGCCAAGGATCGATGCCGAGGAACCGGCAGATCTCCGCGACGACGATAGACGGCTCTGCAAACAACCGACCGGCATCCACGGCCAGGATCTGGCCCGCAGGAAACAGTGGCTGGAATCGGGCAATGAGATCGGCATATCGGCCGCGGGCCTTGTAGGAGGCGTATCGGTGCCTCTCGCTCACGTAGTGCGGATCCGCGATCAATCGTTCCTCCTCGCCCGCGAGTCTGTCGTCTTCCGCATCGATCGCATCGCCAAAGGCGAGGTGCTCCCGACCGTCGCGGATGTTCTTCCGATAATGGGAGATCGCCCGTTCCACCGGGTCTCGAAGCAGAAACAGGATCCGCACCTCGGGCAGCATCTCCCGCATCCGCTCCGGAACCCTCGGGTCGAACATGTAATAGGGGCTCGACTCGAACGCCCGCGTGTCCGACCCGTCGGGAAGTCGACGGGGCTTTGGAAACTGTCTCGCGTACCAGCCCGCACCGAGACGGTGATGGAGGTCGAAGTAGTGGACCTCCTTGTGGTATGACGCGCACAGTTGCGGGTGGCGGGCGAGAGTCGCGTGCAGGGAGGTCGTACCACAACGCATACCGCCGGCGATGATGAACGACGGGTGCGGGCGTCGTCGTCCGCTGACGACGTCCCCGACCAATCGCCAGTGGTCGAGCAGGCCGCGGCGAATCGTCCGGATCCGGGCCGGTGCGGGGACCGGCCGACGGAGCATGCCGTTGGACAACCCGACGGATTGTGACACCTGTTCGAGCATCGGCTGACGGTAGCAACTGCCATCCATCGACTCCACGCCAGTTTCGCATCCACCCCAGATAACGGTTTTCATCACCGTCGACGCCCGCCCGCCACTCTGACTCCCGGATGGCCCTGGGCTTACGAGCGAGGACGCACCAACCCAGACGCGGCCTCTATGGTGCCGCGATCGGCCCGTTGCATCGAATGGGCCGGGCTCAGGCCAGAGCCTCGCTGATCAGCCGGCCTCGCACGTCGGTGAGGCGGATATCTCGGCCACTGAAGCGGAAGGTGAGCCGCGTGTGGTCGATGCCCAGAAGATGAAGCATCGTCGCATGCAGATCGTGGATTTCGAAGGTTTTGTCGACGACCCGGTAGCCGTAGTCGTCGGTGGCTCCCACGATCGTGCCCCCTTTCACGCCACCTCCCGCCAACCAGAGCGTGAACGCCTGCGGATTGTGGTCTCGGCCGTCCTGTCCCTGAGCGAAGGGCGTGCGACCGAACTCGCCGCTCCAGACCACGAGGGTCGTATCGAGAAGCCCGCGGGCTCTCAGGTCGTGGATCAGGGCCGCGATCGGCTGATCGACGGCACGGGCGTTGTCCTCGTGACCCTTCCGCAGGTTGCCGTGCTGTTCCCTTCGATCGTGCCCCACGCTTGGACACGTGAGCTCCACGAATCGCACGCCCCGCTCGACCATGCGCCGGGCGAGCAAGCATTCAGCGCCGAAGATCCTGGTCGGCTCGTAGGGAGACTCGAGACCGTAGGCGGATGTCGTCGCAGCCGTTTCCCCGGCCAGATCGAGCAGCCCCGGAACCTCGGTCTGCATCCGCCAGGCGAGCTCCTGGTTGGCGATGGCACTTTCGAGGGCGTCGGGGGCGGGAGCCTCCCCGGCGAGCCGTTTGGCGAAGTCACGATCGAGGCTCACCGAGAGATCGACCTTCGCTCGTTGTCGCTCCATCGACTTCTCCGTCGGACGAACGTTGGCCAGGCCCGACCCACGCGGCTTGATGACCGAGCCCGGGAACGATGCCGGTAGAAAACCGCTCGTGAAGTTGTCGAGTCCGCCGGGAGGAATCAGGCCTCCGTTGAGCACCATGTAGCCCGGCAGTTCGTCGTTCTCGCTGCCAAGGCCGTACGTCGTCCAGGCACCCATGCTCGGACGCCCCTGCAGTCCAGATCCCGTGTGGAGGAAGTAATTGGCATTGGTGTGTTCGGGAAAGGCGCTCGTCATCGACCGCACGACCGCCAACTCGTCCACCACGCCGCCGATGTGCGGAAAGAGCTCACTGACAGGAATTCCACTCTGCCCGAAGGGCCGAAAGCTCCATGGACTCGGAAGCACGCTTCCAACATTGTTGAACTGCGTCGCATCGACCTTGAACAGCGTTCGCGGATCCTTGCCGGCGTCGATCGCAAGACGAGGCTTCGGATCGAAGCTATCCACCTGCGACACACCACCGTCCATGTACAGAAAGATGACACTCGTGGCCTTCGCCGCATGATGCAGCCGCGCACCGCTGCCACCGGTCGAGGCACCGGAGACGGCGTTCATCGTGTCGGACAAAAGCGCCGAAGCCGCCACGGCGCCGAAGCCGCAGCCCGCTTCGAGCAGAAGGCCGCGTCTCGAGAGCGGCCTGCGACGAAAGCGTTGGCAGTGACAGGAACGACTCATGAATCGGAATCCCTCGCGACTAGGGCACGAAGATGAACTCCTTGGCGTTGAAGAGCGCATGCGCAAAATCAATCCAGGCCGCAGGGTCGTCGGGATGTGACTCGAACGACTTTCCATGCGAGGCCGCCTGCTGCACGAGAAATGACCGGGCCGCGGCGCGTTCGGCGTCGCTTGGCCCGCGGGCGAAAGCCTCGCGATACATGCGATCGATCCTCGCCACGCTCGACTCGGAGGCTGGCGAGCCCGCAACCGAAGGACCTTCGGGGGATCCGGACGGCAGCGTCGACTGCTCGAGGATCCGCTTCGCCCAGGCCTCTGCCTGCCCAACCACGAAGGGGTCGTTCATCATCGTGAGCGACTGGGCCGGCACGTTGGTGACGTTGCGCCGCCCCATCGATTGGAACGGCACGGGCATGTCGAACACCACGAGGAAGCTCGGCAGGAAGTTGCGGCGGACCCGCGTGTAGAGACTGCGACGACCGGCGCCGTCGAGAGGCCCGCCCTGGGGCCTCCCGCGACCATCGTGAAACTCGGTCAGGAACACCTCCACGCCCGGTCCACCCACGGTGCGATCGAGTCTTCCCGAGACGGCCAGCATCGAGTCACGGATCGCCTCGCCCTCGAGCCTCCGCAGCGGATGATGGTGGAAGAGCAGATTGAGCGGGTCCTTCGCGGCCGCCGTCGGATCCCGCCTGCTCGACATCCTCCACGTGGCACTCGTCACGATTCTCCGCACGAGTTTTTTGACGCTGGAGCCATCCCGCGTGAAATCAACAGCCAGCGTGTCAAGAAGCGCCTGGGCGGCCGGGTCGGCGGGCTTCTCGCCGAGCACGCCGAAATTGTCGGTCGTGGGGACGAGTCCCCGGCCGAACAGGTGATGCCAGACACGGTTGACCAGCACCCGGCTCGTGAGCGGATTGGCCGGATCGAGCAGTCGGTCCGCGAGCTGACGCCGACCTGAGCCCTCGGTTGGCCAGGCCTCCTGTCGAGGGCCGTCGATGGCCTCGAGAAAGCGACGGGGCGACACCTCGCCACGCCTCGACGCCGAGCCCTTGATCAGTACGAATTGGTCGACGCCGTTGCCATCGAGCAACGCAGGGGCAGTCGCCGACTCGAGCCGGAAGGCATCGGCGATCTCATGGCGTGCCGTGGACCTCGACGTGACGGCCGATGCGAGCAAGGCGATCGCCGGAGGCCGGGCCTCCGGCTTCACGCTCGCGAGTGCGACGTTGAGAGTGCGGGCGAGGGCGGCTGCGTGCGGGGACTTCGTGAGGGATCCGTCACGCGCCCGCTTGATCGTCTCCTCGACGAGCATCTCTCGGGGCACCGCCGCCGCGATGACGAGTGGGTCGGCCCGGCGAGGTTCCTCGGGCGACGCCACGGCCTCGGCCACCTCGCACTCTCCGCCGACCGCGGCGTATTCGACATGCACCACGTGACCGTCTTCCCAACGTTTGTCGCTGCGGAGGTCCTGGCGAATCCACTTCCACTCCCCCTTGGTGTCGACCGTGACGAGCGTGTTGCCGTGCAATGGTCCTCCGCTGAGCAGCACGTGGCTGTCCACGACGACAACAATCTGCAAGTGGCCGCGGACACGATGCCAGATCACGCCTTCGTTGATGCGCACCTTCGGAGTCCGCAGGATTCGACCCGCCCGATCGATGCCGCCGAGTGGACCGGGATCCCGCTCGCCGGTGGACTTGGTCGAAGCCCAGACCGCCTCGCTCACCGCCGACGACTGCTCGTGGAACCGTACTCCGCACCCCACACCGTCCGGACCGGCCGCGCCGCCATCCCGGGGACGCGGCACGAGCACTGCCGCGCCAGCGTGCCTCGGACGAGTGCCCCAGGCAATCCCGTCGCAAATGATCGGCGTGGACGTATCCCCCCGCGTGTAGTCGGCGATCACGATCTCGGCAGCGTTCCGCGGGTCGGCGGCAGGAACGGTCGTGGCGGCGTTGCTGAGGAGCATTTCGGCCGCCCCGGCGACGCGGTCGGCGACCGCCTCGGCCACCAGCGGCGGCAGTATGGCCTGTGAATCGCCATCAAACGATTCGAGTCTCTCCATCACCCCGTGATTGACCGCGAGCGACTCGAATGGAACCTGTCGGTAACTACTCGACATGAGCACGCCGGCGAGCGCGTAGTAGTCCTCGTTGGAGATCGCGTCGAACTTGTGGTCGTGGCAGCGGGCGCAGCCGAGTGCGAGGCCAAGAAACGCCTTGCCAAAAGTGTCGAGGCGATTGTCGATCCGATCGGCCTCATCCTGTGCGATGTCGACCGGGGCATGCACCTCCTCTCCCAGGAGCCAGAATCCCGTCCCGACCACCGACAGATTCGCCCCGGAGGCCGGATTGATGCGAGGCCGATCGAGCAGGTCACCAGCCACCTGCTCTCGCACGAACTGGTCGTAGGGCAGGTCATCGTTGAAGGCGTTGACGACCCAATCGCGATACCGCCAGGCGTTGGGAATCGGATGGTCGAACTCGTGACCGCGGGTCTCGGCGAAGCGAGCCACGTCGAGCCAATGACGGGCAAACCGTTCGCCATAATGCGGTGATGCCAGTAGCGAGTCGACGTAGCGATCGAAAGCGGACGGATCGGAGTCGGAAACGACCAGCTCCACATCGGCTGGACTCGGAGGCAGACCCGTGATGGCCAACGAGGCCCGCCTGACGAGGGCGGCGGTCGGAGCCTCGGGAGCTGGAGAGAGCCCGGCCGATTCCAAGCGTGCAAGCACGAACTGGTCGAGCGGATCGCGACACCACTCCCGACGGACGACCTCTGGCAATGGCGAGGACATGGGCCCATGCCAACACCAGTGCTCGGCCCTGCGTGAAGCGATGTCGAAGGACTTGGCCGCGTGCCCGGGCAGGCCATCGTCCGGCCAGGGCAGCCCGCGTGCGACCCACTGTTCGATGACGCCGACGATCTCGTCGGTCAGTCTCCCATCCGGAGGCATCTGGAGGTCGCCGTCATAACGCACCGCCTTGACGATCAGACTGGCGTCCGGTTTTCCCGCGACGGCCACTCCCTCGGCCGCGAAAAAGTCCGCCCGCGAATCGAAAGAGAGTCCGCCCTCGGGTTCACCGGCCTCGCTTGAATGGCACTCCGAACAATGCTCGACGAGCACCGGCCGAACCTTCGATTCGAAGAATGCGAGATCCTCGGCCGAAGCAACGGGTGCCTCTGCAGCGGCAGGGAGCGGCGAGGCGACAAGCGCAACAATTGCACCCCAGAGGAGTGCTCTCGAAGGACAATCTGCCATGACTCGCCATTCAATCATGCAACTGACCTCTCGAAACCATCACAAAGTTTCTCCCATTATGATACCCCAAGGGCCGTCAAGTGGCCGCGATTCAGCCGGGGTTGGACCGTCCAGCTGTCTGGAACGGCGGCACCGTGCAATGGACTTTCGAAATCATTTTTTCAGTCACCCAGAATCGCTCGCCAGTTGACAGTGACATCTGATTTACGTGCAAGACGCCAACTCTTACGATTGGATGTCTGGTCGACTGAAGAAACGGTGATGTTTTTTGCCTGCCCAAAACCTTTGGGAGTCTGTTGAAGACGTATTGGCGATGCCTTCAACCGAATACTTCGTGAGGAGAGCGGGCACAGTCAGTGGGCCCTTCACGCTCAAACTTCTTCTCGCGGGCATCAAACTGAAGAAGGTGGTCGACTCCGACTCAGTCAGCACGGCCAAGAATGGTCCGTGGCTTTCCGTAGCGGTTTTTCGTCTCAATTACACCGACATTCTCGACGATCACGAATCTTCCTCGACAAGCGATCGTTATTTTGAAGAAGCCGCAGCAAAACGGCAGCGTCTCGAGGAAGAAACTTCCCACGACC
>JBJTBB010000232.1:0-3663 GCA_046091125.1 Planctomycetaceae bacterium | reverse complement strand
CCCGCACCACCACCCGGCCGCAACCCCGCCCCCCCCCCCCCCCCCGTCGTAATTCCGGCGGTGGGTCCCACGACTCACACACCACCATGGGGCGCTCCTGGTCTTCGACGAGGTGATGACCGGCTTTCGGGTTGCCTACGGCGGTGCCCAGGAGCGGTTGGGGATCACTCCGGACCTCACCACGCTCGGAAAGATCGTGGGGGGCGGACTGCCGTTGGCGGCATATGGGGGCCGTGGCGATGTGATGAATCATGTCCTGCCGGCGGGCAAGGTCTTCCAGGCGGGCACCCTCTCCGGCAATCCCCTGGCCGTCGCTGCCGGCACGGCCACGCTCGAGGTTCTCCGGGAAACGATGCCCTATGCGATGCTTGAATCGCTCGGGTCGAGACTGGAAGAGGGCTTTCGGCGGGCCGCGGAAACGGCGGGCCTCCCGACGTGGATCGCGAGGGCGGGCAGCATGATGACGCTCTTTTTCCTTCCCACCGGCTCGACCGGGCCGATTCGGGGCTGGCGGACCGCAGCGGCGAGCGACCGGCAGGCCTACGCCCGATTTTTCTGGGGCATGATCGACCGTGGCGTCTACATGCCCTGCAGCCAATTCGAGGCCCTCTTCTTCTCGACGGCCCACACCACGGCGGACATCGACACGACGATTCGCGCAGCCGGAGAAGTTCTCAGCGGGATGGCGAACTGAAACGGCCCGCCCGGTTCGACGGCCGGATGTGAAAGTCGACCAGCAACGGCAGGTGATCACTGGCGTCGCGCGTGATCCGCGTCCGAAGGATGCGGGCCTCGTGGATCTCGAGGGATCCCCTCACGAACGCCTTGTCGAGTGATCCGACGGCCAACCATGCGGGAAACGATCGAAAAAGGGAGGAGGGAGTCGTCACTTGAACGAATCCTGCCGCTGAGAGTACCGCGGTCGAGAGCGTGTTTCGCCAGTCGTTGAAATCCCCGACCAGAAGCGTCGGCAGATGCTCCGCCGCAGTGAACAGGGCGTGGGAGACAAGCCGGGAGGCCTGCCACTGCCGCTCGTGCTCCGTGAGACCAAGGTGTGTGTTGACCAGGTGCAACGGGCCCTCCGGCGTCTCGACGACCAGCAGTTGGGCGCCCCGCGGCTTCCGGCCGCCCAGACGGAGACTCACACGATGACGACTGCCGACATCCCAACGCGAGAGGATGAGGTTTCCGTAGCCGCCGCGGCCGACCGATACGACGGACTGGTAGGCCGACTGGAATCCCAGGTGGCGGGCCAGCAGTCGGGGCTGGTCGTCGTGGCGGCTCCGACCGACATGCCGATCGACCTCCTGCAGTGCGAAGAGATCGGGATTCTGTGACTCGATGCAATCCATGATTCTCGCCAGCGAATACCGGCGATCACGGCCGCCGATCCCCTTGTGGATGTTCCAGCTGAGGAGTCTCATCGTGAACGCCCGTCGGTCGTCCAACGGTATCCTTGGTCCTGCTTCGACTCTTCGGATCGGTGACGAACTTCATGAACGGACACGATGACATCCTGATCGGCACGCTCGTGCCCGCCCACGACCGCTCACCGGAGATCATCTCACAACTCCTGCCACATGGCTTCGAGTCGTTCCAGCTGGCTTTTGGGGGATCGGGGGGCAACCTCGATCACGCCCCCTTCGCCGAACGGGTCCGCCGCGCCCTCGACGCCGGGCCGACTGCGCCCGCGGGACGTCCGCGGGTGATCAGCGCCATCGGCGTCTACGGCAATCCACTCGTGAGCCCGGAAACGGTGCGAGACTGGGAGAGGCTGATCGACGCAGCGGGGTCATTCGGCTGCGAAGTCGTTTCGGGGTTCGCCGGTCGGGGAGGCGCCCGGCCCGTGCCCGAGGCGCTCCCACGCGTCAGGGGGGTCGTCGGTGAGCTCTCGAAACGGGCAGAGGATCGGGGGGTGCGACTCGCACTCGAGAATTGCCCGAAGGGGGGAGACTGGCAGCGAGGTGATTGGAACATCGCCCACGCCCCTCGAGCCTGGGAGATGCTCTTCGCGGAAGTCACGAGCCCGGTGCTCGGACTGGAGTGGGAGCCCTGTCATCAGATCGAAAGCATGATCGACCCGATCGCCCAACTCCGCAGGTGGACCGCACGCATCTGGCACGTGCACGGCAAGGATGCGACCGTGAACTGGGACGTGCTCCGCGAACATGGCCTGCGCGGCGGCGTACCCTGGATGCATCATCGCACGCCCGGTTTTGGCGACACCAACTGGACGGACGTGATCTCCATCCTGCGGATGGCCGGCTGGCGGGGCGCGATCGACATCGAGGGCTTTCACGATCCCGTCTACCGCGATCGCCTGGAGACGACGGGACGGGTCGCAGCCCTGCGATACCTGCTGCGTTGCCGGGGTGGCAGTTTTCTCGAGAATGTCTGGTAGCGGCCGCGATGCCCACTGGCGAAGAATACCGTTCCTGGTGGCTCGAACTTTGGCCGCATCTGACGGCCGCGGCCATCCTCGCCGTCAACGTGGTCACCTCCGCGCACGCGATCCTCACCAAGCGGGACACGCGGGCGACCATCGGCTGGGTGGGGCTCGTCTGGCTCTCCCCGCTCTTCGGAGCGATCGCGTATTGGGTGCTCGGCGTGAACCGACTCCAGCGGCGAGCGAGCCGCATGCGGGCGGGCGGACCGCGAGTCGAGCGGGCGATGCTGGCCACCGCTCCAGGACCCGACCGATTGCATGCGGCCCTCGGACCGGCCCGTTCGCCGATGCGGGGACTCGCGGAACTCGTGGGCCGGGCGACGGGAACCGATCTCGTGGATGGCAACCACGTCACGCCACTCGACGGCGGAGACGAGGCATATCCGAGGATGATCGCTGCGATCGAAAACGCAAACTCGAGTGTCGCGTTGTCGACGTACATCTTCGACAACGACGCCACGGGCAGGGAGTTCGTCGACGTCCTTGCACGAGCGGCCAACCGCGGGGTCGAGGTGCGGGTGCTGGTGGACGGGATCGGATCGAGCTACACGTTGCCTTCCATCCTCGGCTCACTCACCGGCCGCGGCGTCCGGGCGGAACGCTTCCTGCCCGCGAGCGTACCGATCTATTTCCCGTATGCGAACCTTCGCAATCACCGAAAGATCATGGTCGTCGACGGCACGACGGGCTTCACCGGAGGACTCAATATCCGGGAGGGTTGCCGTCTCTCCCGGCACCCGCCGCACCCCGTGAGGGACATGCACTTCGAGGTCTGCGGACCGGTGGTGAGCCACCTCATGGACGTGTTCGTCGAGGACTGGGCGTTCGCGAGCGGTGAGGAACTCGGCGGCCCCTGTTGGGAGCCCCGCCTCCTCCCCGCGGCATCCGACGCCGGCATGCTCGCCCGTGGGATCCGATTCGGCCCCGACGACAGCGACCTCGGCCGCATCAAACTCGTCATCAACGGGGCGCTTGCAGCCGCTCGCGAGTCGGTGCGAATCGCCACCCCGTACTTCCTTCCAGACGACGGCATCTGCGAAGCGCTCGACGTCGCCGCCATGCGGGGCGTACGGGTGGACATCGTCCGTCCCGCCGTCAGCAACCTCACGATGGTCGGCTGGGCCTCGACCGCCCTTCTGTGGAAGGTTCTCTCGAGAGGATGCTCGGTCTGGATGTCGCCTCCCCCCTTTGACCACTCGAAACTGATGGTCGTGGAC
>JBJTBB010000231.1:0-3329 GCA_046091125.1 Planctomycetaceae bacterium | reverse complement strand
CGTTAGGCGAAGTCGACGACGAGGGGGGCGTGGTCACTCCACCGCTCGGCATACGTGGGGGCCTTGCCGACGGTCGCGGTGCGGGCGCGCGCGGCCAGCCGCGGGGTCGCCATCTGGTAATCGATGCGCCATCCTCCGTCGGTGTCGAATCCTCGGCCGCGCCACGACCACCAGGTGTAGGGCCCCGGTCCGGGTCCGCCCAGGGTGCGTCCCAGATCAACCCACTGCTTCGCGAACCAGCGGTCGAGGTAGGCACGTTCCTCGGGGAGGAAGCCCGCCGACTCGCGATTGCCCTTCCAGTTCTTGATGTCGACCTCGTGATGCGCGACGTTGAAGTCACCGCAGACCAGAACCTCGCGTCCCGCGCGCGTGGCGCGCGACGCGAGCGACTTCAGCCGAGCATCCATTCCCTCGAGGAATGCGTATTTCTCCACCTGCTTGGGGGTATCCGCCTCACCCGTGTGGATGTATACGGACACGACCGTCAGCGGTCCGAGGGGTGACTCGATATCGACCTCGATCCACCGACCGAGTCCGTTGACGTCGTCGATGCGCACGTGGTCGCGGATCGCAGCGAAAGGCAGCGCGCTGAGAACCGCGACACCGGCGCGACCGAGTTGCGGCGCCTCGGTGTGCGCCACGTGCCAGGTCTCGAACGGGGTCCCCGCGAGAGTCTCGGCCACCTGCGCGTCCGTCGCCCGAACCTCCTGCATGCAGATCACCTGCGGTGCGGCCGCATGCAGCCAGTCCAGTCCTCCGCGACGGGCAGCAGCCCGGATCCCATTGAGGTTGATGGTGATCACTCGAAGAGCAGGCTTACGAGGCATAACCGGCATCCTGCCAAGTCACGCGGCAGCCGACCAGTTGACCTCGGCGGCCACGCGCAGTGCCTGCGCCGCGATCGTCATCGCCGGATTCTGCGCACCGCTGGAGGGGAAGAAGGCGGAGTCGACGAGGAAGAGGTTTGGGACATCGTGCGCCCGACACCACGGGTCGAGCACACTCCTATCCCGGCTTCTTCCGCCCACGGCCGTTCCACACATGTGACTATTCATGTCGATGGTGAAGCGCTGCTCGAAGACGGCCGGGTATCCGGCGCGGCGGAAGATCGACTTGGCCGTGGCGAGGAGCTTCTCGTGGCGGTCGTAGTTCGTGCGCCGCCACTGCACCACGATTCCGCCGCGGGCATCCAGGGTGATCCGGTTCTGAGGATCGGGGAGGTCCTCGCTCATGACGAGCCACTCGACGCTGCGATCGGCGAACCGGTCGAGGACGAACTCCGGCACCGTGGTCGCGTGGGTCTTCATCATCGACCCCTGGACCTTGCCGATGAGTTGCAGGGTGCCTCCCGCGTAGCCGTCACCGAGATCCTCATAGAAGTCGTTCACGGCCGCGGTCTTCTGGAACACGACATCGTTCATTCGAAAGGGCGCCACTGCCGCAATGTGCGTGTTGTTGTGCACCATGTAGTTGCGTCCCACGAGTCCCGTGGCATTCGCCAGTCCCTGGGGATGCTCATCGGATGCCGATCGGAGCAGGAGTGCGGCGGAGTTCGCTGCACCCGCCGAGAGGACGAACACACCGCCCGTGATGCGGATCGGCTCCCCCGCGCGGTCGGCCTCGAGTGCGATGACCCGGTCCCCGCGGGACTCGAGCCGACGCACTGTCACTCCCTCGACCAACCGCACGTGACCGGTGTCGATTGCTGGGCGTAACGCACACACTTCGGAATCGGACTTCGCCCATACCTGGCAGGGGAATCCATCGCACGTGCCGCAACGGATACAGGAGCCGCCCTCCCGCAGGTCCACTCCCATCGACGTGGCGCCCGGATGGAGACCCTGGGCGCGAAGACGTCCCAGCAGGTCGTCGATGTAGGGCTCCTGGGCGAGCGCGGGAAACGGGTAGGGCCTGCTGCGGGGTGGAGCGAACGGATCGGACTCATCTCCATGCACGCGATACAGGTCCTCCGCATCGCAGTAGTAGGGCTCGAGATCGGCGTAGGTGAACGGCCACGCCGGTGAGACGCCGCTCGGGAATGGGCGCTCGAGGAAGTCCGACTCCCGGAGACGGGGCAGGCTCGAGCCATAGACCTTCGTGTTGCCCCCGACGACGTAGTGCACGCCGGGTGCGAAGGTTCCGCCGTCGGGCGTGGACCACTTCTCACTCGGCTTGTAGCGACGATCGACGAACACGGCTCGCGGGTCCCAGTTCTGCGGCTCGCGCGGGAGTGCATGTCCGCGTTCGACGACGAGACAGTCGATCCCGCGCTGAGCCAGACCCCACGCGAGAGTCCCGCCACCCATGCCACTCCCGACGATGACGACCGACGCGGACAGGTCGGTCGAATCGGTCACGACAGGATGTCCTTCCTTTCGAACTTCAGCACGGCAACGCCGATGAGCACCACGAAGACTGCCACGTTGTACGCGACCCCGATGGCCATTTGGTCCCAGACGATCACCGAACCGAGGGCATCAGCCCACGCGCCGGTGTAGTTGGCCGGGAGGAGCTGACGCAGGGAGCCCAGGGCCTCGATGGCATCGAGGATGTTCGCGAAGATCACGATGACAACAGCCGCACCCACGGCACCTAGGGGGACGTCCGTGGACACGCTGGCGAGGAAGGCGATCCCGGCTGGGACGAGCAGCGTCACCGCGATGTAGCCGGTGATGACCGCGAGTCGCACCGTGGATTCCCCCGCGCTCAAGGTGCCTCCCAACGGGCTCGCCAGTGGGGCTGTCCCGAAGGCGAGGAGACCCAGGAGGAAGGACGCGAGGACGAGAACCAGCAGCACCGCAAGGGTCAGGAGTAGTCCGACGACCAATTTGACGAACAGGAATCTGCGGCGGGGTACGGGCGCCACGAGCAGGTACCGCATCGTTCCCCACGAGGCCTCGCTCGCGACGGTGTCCCCGAGGAACATCGCCGCGAGGATCACCAGGAGGAACGCCGAGGAAAAGAGCAACCCACTGATGGCGAAGTTCCACGGACCGGAGGCCAGCAACCCGAACACATCGAGATCCCCGTCCGCCAATCCCCCGCGACCGCTGGAGGACGGCCCGAACTTCACAGCGAGGACGACAATGATCGGGAGTGCGATGACGAGGGCGAAGGCGACCGCCGTTCGCCGACGCCGCACCTGACGGATCAACTCCACGCGGACGCTCAGCGTGCGCTGTGCCGAGTACTGCTCCATCAGCGTTCCCCTTCCGGCAACGGACCGGCATTAACGAGGTGGTCCGAGCCGACGAGGTCCATGAAGACGTCCTCGAGCTGCTGACCACTCCGCCCGGCGAGCAACGCGGCCACGGTGCCCGTCGCGGCCA
>JBJTBB010000230.1:0-6203 GCA_046091125.1 Planctomycetaceae bacterium | reverse complement strand
CGTCTCTCGTGCAGCGACAGCTGTTCCTTGTCGCACACGGGTCGAATCACCCAGTCGTTTCGAACGCGACTGCAGCTGGCCGGCAACGTAATCGCCGGATCGAGCTTGTGATCTACCCGGAGCGGATCTCGGGGGAGTCGGGCTGATTCGCGTCGCAGCCTGCGTGCACCCGCCCTATTTTTCAACTAGACTCTTAGCATGGTGTTGACGGAAAGGCTCGTCATTGTCGATTACGGCAGCGGCAATCTCCGGAGCGTGCAGAAGGCCTTCGAACGACTGGGAACTGCGGCCACCATCTCCTCCATGGCATCGGACGTCGAGTCGGCCGACGTCGTCGTACTGCCGGGCGTTGGGGCATTCGGCGATGCCATGCGCGAGTTGTCGACGCGCCAGTTGGTCGAACCGCTCAGACGCCACACTGCCCTCGACAAGCCCTTTCTAGGGATCTGCATGGGGCTGCAACTGCTCTTCGAGCGAGGCCGGGAAGGCGGACTGCACGAGGGGCTTGGCGTGCTCTCGGGGGAGGTGGTGCGCTTCGATGACCGGCCCAGCCTCAAGGTTCCCCACATGGGATGGAACGCGGTCGCCTGGTCTGGTCATGCCACCCTCGAGGGAGATGGTCGCGGCGGCGACCACTATTATTTCGTCCATTCGTACCATGCACGGCCTGCCGATCCGTCCGTCGTGCTCGGCACGACCGATTACGGGGGCGACTTCTGCTCCGCCGTACTCCGCGGACGATTGGTCGCGACGCAGTTTCATCCGGAGAAGAGTCAGGCCGCGGGCATGCGGTTCCTGGAGTGGTTTCTCCAAAAAGTGGCCCTCTGATCGGACCGTATCGGCGAGGAAAGTCCTCCGCCGTTCGCCCGAGTGATCGAGAACGCCGATTTGTCGGAAAGCCTGCGTTTTTCAGGGTTTTGCCCGCGATCGCGAATGATCGACTGTTGCGATCAGGCAGGCTGGGGCACGGTGAATCCGCATGGATCGCTCAACTTTTCCCCGTTGGAATGCCGAACGAATCCCTCATGATCGCTTTGAACGGGCGTCGAGGGCTGCGTACGATCGCGGGCGTCATGGCCAGCTTCGAGCGAATCAAGGAACAGCTTCCCGACCTCACCATGAGGATCGTGGAGAGCTACTGCGAGGTGCCCGGCATTCACCACCTCGGGCATCGGCCGCTTCCGAACTTCGAGGGCGTGGTCGCAGCCTGCGAGGATCTCAAGGAGATCATCTATCCGGGCTACCGGCGGAGGGAGAACCTCCACATGGGCAACGTGACATACCACGTCGGTGATCTCGTCGACCGGCTGCACGATACGCTTGCCGTCCAAATCGGAAGGGCACTGCGGCATGCGGCGGTGGCCAGCGAAGGCGGCGTCACAGATGCAGTCGACGGCCCGGACGACGAGGCATTCATCGCTCGTGGCCAAGCGATCACGATCGAGTTTCTTGAGCGGATCCCCGAGGTGCGGCGGATGCTCGCCACCGACGTGGACGCGGCCTATGCCGGCGACCCGGCCGTCCGTTCGGCCGATGAGGTGATCTTCTGCTATCCCGGTCTGGAAGCGGTCACCATCCACCGACTCGCCCACCTGCTGCACCGCCTCGGCGTACCCCTGATTCCCCGGATGATGGCGGAATGGTCGCATTCGCGGACGGGGATCGACATTCATCCAGGGGCGAACATCGGGGACCATTTCTTCATCGATCATGGTACCGGCGTGGTGATCGGTGAGACGTGCGAGATCGGTCGCCACGTCAAGATAGACCAGGGGGTGACGCTTGGAGCCCTTTCGTTCCAGACGGACTCCGAAGGTAATCTCGTGCGTGGAACCAAGCGGCATCCGACGATCGAGGATCGCGTCGTCATCTACGCCAACGCCACGATCCTCGGCGGTCAGACCCGGATCGGCCATGATTCAGTCGTGGGCAGTAGTGTCTGGCTCACGCGCAGCGTGGACCCGCACACCACCGTCGTTCTTGAACGCCCCAAGCTCCGGATGCGGGGCGAGACGCCGGTCGTGGAATCCGACTACCAGATTTGAACGCCCGTCCCTGAATGCCCTTCCGCGGCGTTCCGTGCAGCGTTCTCCCGGGTCCCTTCGGTACGAGGGCAGCCCTCCCCGCTTCGCGTGGCCACGGCGGCTGGGTTCGGCCGCCACGAGGCCGCTTTGGCCGTGAAATCTGCGGGATCGTTTGGCGTCGCGTCGGGGGTGTGAGGATCGTTACACTCCGCGGAAGAAAGTCCCCCGCCCGCCACGTGAGGAGCCTTCAATGCGCATCCGCCTTCTGATCGCCCTCCTGCTTTCGTTCGTCGTCGCTGAGCCCGTCGCGGCCAAGACGCCGGTCGTGTTCGCCGCGTTCGCAACGCCCCTGGAGGAGCCATGGAATATGGTCATCCACGAGGCGCTCGAAGCGGCGAGCAAGGGAGGAAGGATCGAATACACCTGGCAGGATCAACTGGATTCGGAGCCCTCGATGGCGGCGGCGATCGAGTCCCGGATCGGCAGGGTCGACATCGTCGTCGCCGATGCGATCGACGGAGAGACCTCGATCAGACGATTGGCGGCGGCGCATCCGCAGGTGGCGTTCCTCGTGGGTTCGGCACGTGAGCCCGCGCCTCCGAACCTCTCCATATTCGACAGCGACTTGTCCGAAGCAGCCTATCTTTGCGGCGTGGCGGCGGGCCGATTGACCAAGAGTGGTGTGATCGGAGTGGTCGCCGGTAAGTCCGACCTCTATGTGCACAGGACGATCAACGCCTTTCTCGACGGAGCCCATGAGGTGAATCCGTCGGCGAAGGTGAAGGTGCAGTTCATCGACGCATGGTTCGATCCACCGAAGGCTAGGGCAACGGCCCTCGCCCAGATCGCCGGTGGAGCCGACGTGATCTATGCGGAACGGGAGGGTGCGATCGCGGCCGCTCGTGAGAAGGGCGTCCTCGCGTTCGGTAATCTTGTCGATCGGCATTTCGAGGCTCCGGATACCGTGATCACGGGGCCTGTGTGGAGCATGGTTCCGGTGATCGATCACGTCGTCCGGCAGGCGGCTGGGGGCATCGTGCGGGGGGATAGCCTGGTCGATTTCTCCAGGCTTGGGCGAGGCGGGGTCACGCTGGCGCCCTGGCATGGCTGGGAGTCGAAGCTCCCCGCAGAAGTGGTCGAGCTCGTCCGTGAGAAAGAGGTGGCCCTCAAGGCGGGCCGTCTCGAGATCCAACCGTCCAGCGACCGTCCGGTGGGTGACTGAGGCGACTCGCAAGCGTTCGTCGTGCGGAGCGACGGCGCCTTGAGGCGTCGACGGGATGTTCCTCGAGGAAGAGGCCCCGACTCAGCGTGCGGCGCGTCGCGATGCCTTCATCGCTGCACGTGCGGTCGCCAACTCCCGCTCCTTGGCGACGATCGCTTCCTCGCCGACAGCCTTTTCCGAACGGACTCTTTCCAGTCGACTCCGGGCGGCTTCCGGATCGAGTTTTTCAACCGGCACGGCCCTCTGGGTGATGACCGTGACCTGATCATGCGCGACCTCGACGAATCCGCCTTCGATGAACACGCTTTGCGAGTCGTGTTCGCCATTGCCCTGCACGGCTTCGGATGACGCCAATCGCACCTCCCCGGCGCCAAGTCGCCCGATGCAGGGGGCATGGCCTCGTGCCACCCCCCGCAGGCCGTCGTCAAGCGGAAGGATCACACCACGGGCTGTTGTGTCGAGAACCGTGGACTCGGGCGTGACGATCACGCAGCGAATCCCTTGAGAGCGGAGAGAGTCGGCCATGGATGGTATTCCAGTCGGCAGGGTACTCAGGACTTGGACGCCATCTTCTTGGCCTGTTCCTCGGCCTGCTCGATGGGGCCGACGTACATGAAGGCCTGTTCGGGCAGATGATCCCACTTGCCGTCGGCGATCTCCTCGAACGACCGGATTGTGTCATCGAGGCTCGTGATCTCCCCCGGCTTGCCGGTGAAGACCTCGGCCACGAGGAACGGCTGGGAGAGGAACCGCTCCAGGCGGCGGGCTCGGGCCACGACGCGCTGGTCCTCCTCGCACAGCTCGTCGACGCCGAGGATGGCAATGATGTCCTGGAGCTCTCGGTACCGCTGGAGCGTGCGCTGAACGCGGCGTGCGATCTTGTAGTGCCGTTCGCCCACGTACTGCGGGTCGAGGATGCGGCTCGACGAGGCGAGCGGATCGACGGCCGGGTAGATGCCCTTTTCAGAGATCGACCGTTCGAGGTAGAGGAAGGCGTCGAGGTTGCCGAAGGCCGTGGCCGGTGCCGGATCGGTCGGGTCGTCGGCAGGGACGTACACCGCCTGCACGCTCGTAATCGCCCCCTTCGAGGTCGACGTGATCCGCTCCTGGAGGGCACCCATCTCCGTGGCCAGCGTCGGCTGATAGCCCACGGCGCTGGGCATGCGGCCCAGGAGCGCACTCACCTCGCTACCCGCCTGTGAGAAGCGGAAGATGTTGTCCACGAACAGGAGCGTGTCGGCGCCGGTCGTATCGCGGAAGTACTCGGCCATGGTGAGCGCCGAGAGTGCGACGCGGAGGCGGGCCCCCGGCGGCTCGTTCATCTGGCCGAATACCATGCAGGTCTGCTCGATGACACTGCGGCCAGTGTCGCCGATCTTGGCCTCCTGCATCTCAAGCCACAGGTCGGTGCCCTCTCTGGTCCGCTCACCCACGCCGGCGAACACGGAATAGCCGCCGTGTGCCGAGGCGATACGGGCGATGAGTTCGGTAAGGATGACGGTCTTGCCGAGGCCCGCACCGCCGAACAGGCCGGCCTTTCCGCCGCGGACGAAGGGCGTCAGCAGGTCGATGACCTTGATGCCCGTCTCGAAGAGTTCAGTCTTGGTGGTGAGCTCCTTGACCGGTGGCGGGTCGCGGTGAATCGGCCACCGCTCCTGGGTCTCCACGGGCCCACGGCTGTCGATCGGCTCGCCGAGGAGGTTGAACACTCGGCCGAGCGTAGCCTTGCCAACGGGTACCGACAGCGGTGCCCCGGTGTCGACCACCTCCGCGCCGCGGGTCAGACCGTCGGTCGAGCCCAGGGCGACGCAGCGGACCTTGCCACCGCCGAGGTGCTGCTGCACCTCGCCCACGAGGTGCAATTCGACCCCCTTCTTCGCGCTGTCGATGCGGACGGCGTTGTAGATCGCGGGGATCGACTTCTCGGGAAACTCCACGTCGAAGGTGGAGCCGATGACCTGCGTGATGCTGCCGTTTGCCATATCAGTCATAGCCTCTGCTGGGGTGATCGTTGCGATGGTTCTGGGTGGTGATCGAAGTGTCGTCATCCCGTTTCGGGTTTGGCCGTTGTGCGGCCGAGGATCCGCAGCCACGCAGGGTGTGTGCGTTCCAGGACTGGTCGCCCACCATCATTTTTTCAAGGCCTCGACGCCGCCGAGGATCTCCATGATCTCTCCTGTAATCTGGCTCTGCCTCGCCCGGTTGTACTGCCGCGAGAGGCTCTTGATCAGGCCGCCGGCGTTTTCCGTGGCCGCCTTCATGGCCACCATGCGGGCCACCTGCTCGCTGACGGCCGCATCGAGGAAGCACTTGAAGAGCCGCGAGAGGAAGCTCGCGGGCAGGATCTCCTCGAGGATGCTCTCGGCCGACGGGTAGAAGTCGTACTCGTCGGAGGCGAGTTCGACCTTCGAGCCAGTGCCATCTGCCTTTGGCGGGGCGAGTGGTAGCAGCGTCTCGGTAATCGCTTCCTGCTTGGCGATCGACGTGAATCGTGTGTACACGACGTCGAGGCGATCGATTGCGCCCGACGCGTAGGCGTCGAGGTAGGCTTGGCCGATCGGCGCGACCGCGACGAATTCCGGCTTGTCCTCGAACTGGGTGTATCGCTCGGCGATGTCCACGCCGCGAAAGCGAAGCGCCGTGATTCCCCGCTTCCCCGAGACGCTCACGTGCGGCGCGACCTGCTCGCTCTTCCACTGTCCCAGCAGGGCGACCGACTGCCGCACGATGTTCGAGTTGTAGCCGCCACACAGGCCGCGGTTGCCGGTGAGCACCAACACGCTGGCGCGCTTCGTGGGTCGGATCTCGAGCAGCGGGTGGGCGACATCTGCCCCGACACCGGCGATATTTTCAAGGATCTTCGCCAGGTGCTTGGTGTAGTCACGGGCTGCGATCGACCGGTCCATCGCCTTCTTGAATCTCGCCGTCGCGATGAGCTCCATCGTCCGCGTGATCTT
>JBJTBB010000229.1:0-3376 GCA_046091125.1 Planctomycetaceae bacterium | reverse complement strand
GCTGCGGTGGAGGGAGTTACGGCCTCGACATCGGGCTGAATGCCAACCTCCCGGGCAGCCGTCGACGTCAGCGGGCTGATCGAAGCCACCAAGGTCCGTTTGCGGAGATGGGCCGGAAACAGGCGGGCCACCCCTCGGGCGACACTCGGGCTGGTCAGCACGAGCCAGTCGACCGGTCGGTCTGACAGGCACCGCTCGATCTCTGGGGGCAGGGACTCGACGTCGATGCTGCGATAGCCGCAGGCCTCGATCACGGTGTGGCCAGCAGCCTCCAGTCTGGTTCGCAGCACGTCGCGTCCGCGGTCGGCGCGAACCAACAGGAAACGGCTTCGTGGGGATACGGTTTGTCGGCCACGGTTGGAGTGGGAATTCCAGAATGCCGAGTTGGCCGACTCAGGAGTCGACGCCAATAGAAGATCGGCCAGGGCATCCGCCGATGCATTCCGGCTCGGAAACAGATCACACGCCAAGCCGAGCGACAGGAGTTCAGCCGCCGTCGTCGCCCCGACGGCGGCCAATCGCACCGTGGCGAGGTCTCTGCCGTCGTGCCCCGTTTGTCGCAGTCGTTGCGCGAATGACCGTGCTCCATGAATACTTGAAAAGACAATCCAGTCGAGCTGATCAGCGCAATCGATCGCATCATCGAGAGGGCCCCATGTCTCGGGAGGCTCGATTCGGATCACTGGGATCTCAAGACATTCGGCGCCGTGGGCACGGAAGGTGTTGATCATGTCCGGAGCGGTTCCCGCCGGACGAGGTACCAGGATGCGTCGGCCGTCGAGTCGTCGGTCACAGCCGGCTGATGGAGGCGACGGTGCAGCGGCGAGAAACGATCGTGACGTCGCGGGTGGCTGGGTACGTTGCGGTCCTTCCGCGATGACCTCTCCAATGATTGCTACGGTCGGTGAAGACATGCCTTCGATCGCGAGTGGCACCTCGGCGAGTGTTGTCCAGACGATGATTTCCTCCGGACATCCGCCGTGCGAGATCAGAACGACTGGTGTCGTGGGATGACGGCCCGCTCGGGCGAGAGCTGCCGACCACTCTCCGGCCCGTTCGATTCCCATGTAGATCACAAGCGTGCCGCCAGCGGCTGCGAGATGGGAAACCGAATCCCGATGGGATTTCCCGAGGGCCTCATGACCGGTCATGAGAGTGATCGAGGAGGCCGACGATCGACTCGTCAGCGGGATTCGAGCAGCGGCGGCAGCAGCCATCGCGGCGGTAATGCCTGGTATCACCTGCCACGGAATACCAGCGGTCGTCAGGGCTTCGGTTTCTTCCGCCAGACGCGCGAAGATGGTCGGGTCTCCACCTTTCAGCCGGACGACCGTCGTATGCCGCCTGCACAACGCGACGAGCATTTCACCGACGGCTCGTCCTTTGCAGACCGGGGCCGCCGATTCAGCAAGTTCACCGGACAGGTGCGAGCCGGCGACATCCGGGCCATCGGAGGGCACCTGGATGAGGCGCGCACGTGCCCCAGCCATCGCCACAACGCTGGGATGGACCAGCCGGTCGTGAACCACGGCATCGGCCATCTCCAGCAACTCGGCCGCTCGGAGGGTGAGCAGATGGTGGTCCCCGGGGCCGGCGCCGACAAAAAACACCGTCCCCGAGGGGGAGTCCGATTGTGGACCGTCCGCTCCCGTCGGACGGGTGCCTTTGCTACGCTGACGCCTCGGTTCGGGCGGCGGATCCATTCAGACAGTTTGACGGTCCATTCGTCCAAGTCCAGCGTGTCGATACGGCGTCCCGTCGGAACCGCACCCGAACCCCACGAGAGTCGTCCGGCGGGCCCCCGGTCCGGTACCGGGGATTCGAGCGGCCAGTTCATCGATTTCGGAGCACCCATGTCGACCGATCCTGGAAGCCAATCACCGATCGAGCTCACCGCTTCTGAACGCGCTCGAGCCGTCAGATGTTTTGAAGTCGGTTCGCAGCGGCTGGGATCGGATATTGACTACGCGATCGAAATGTTCACGCAGTGTGTCCTGGTCGATCCATCGAGCGCGGTGTATCTCCAAAGCCTGCTCGGTGCGCTTCGGAAAAAACATGGCGGAAAAGCCCGGGGTGGACTGACCGGCCTCTGGTCCGCCGGTTCGAAGGCCATGCTTCAGAAGACGGCTCGTTCCGGCAATGGGCGGGAAGTCCTCAAGCAGGGTCTCGGCGTTCTGAAATCGAATCCGTTCGATCATGGCTGTTTGCTTGAGATGGCAAAAGCCGCAGGTCAACTGCATTTTGTCGATGCCCAGCGGGCGTATTTGAAGTCGGCGCTCGATGCTTCTCCCGCCGATGCAGAAGTAAACCGGCAATGTGCTGCTTTCTTGGCGGAGCGAGGGGAATATGATCAGGCAATTGCCTGTTGGGTGAGGGTTTCGAAGGCCAAGGGGCTCGAGGAGGAATCACAGCGGGAGATCGCGAAACTCCAGGTTTCGAAGACGATCGTCGCAGGCGAGGGCATGGCTGGTCGATCGACAGGAGCCAGTCGCAAGGTGTCGCCCGAGTCGGTCGCTGAGGATCCGATCGCTCAGAAACGCACCCGTTTCGACGCGGACCCGGCGAATATGGATGCCGCCCTGGATTTGGCGGATGTTCTTGAGCGAGAGGTCACGCCCGAGGAGGCTGAGAAGGTTCTCGCCAAGGCCCTCGAAGCGAGCGGCAATGACCTGAAGATTCGGGAGCATCTTGAAGACCGACAGATGCGTTGGGCGCGGCAGAGGGTGATGGTTGCCGAAAGGCGTGCACAGGCGGAGGACACGGATAAAAACAGGGATACGCTCGCTCGGCTGCGGGAAGCATTGCTCCGTCTGGAGGTGGAGACGTATGCGGCGAGAGTGTCGAGGTATCCTGAGAACCTCTCGTGCAAGTACGAATTGGCCGTACGGCTCAAGTCCCTCGGCAACTACAGCGAGGCGATCCGTCATTTTCAGGACGTCCTCCAAGACTCCCGCCGAAAGGGGGTGGTGTCGCTTGAGCTGGGCGAGTGCTTCCAGAAGATCAAGCAATACCACCTGGCAATGCGGAATTTCACGACGGCCGTGGAGGTTCTGACTGATCGGGATATGGAGCTGCGGAAGCGGGCTCTTTATCGGGCCGGTGTTCTGGCGGGAGGCATGGAGGACATCGACGCGTCCTTGAAATACCTTTCGACGCTCGCAGGACTGGATTTTGGCTATAAGGACGTGGCTCAACGGCTGGACAAGCTCAACTCCATAAGGGATAAACAATGAGTCGTGTCGCGGTAAAAAGATCGGAACCCGATGCCGGACCGCCTGCGTCGGCGGGGTTCTCGTCGATCGCCTAACCGTCAAGCCGTTGAATCCCCATCACTCTTCGCCCCTGAAAGACACCCTATGCCCCACTCCGCCAGCGC
>JBJTBB010000228.1:0-2658 GCA_046091125.1 Planctomycetaceae bacterium | reverse complement strand
CGAGGGCCCGCACCCCACGGACCCGAGAGACCGTGCTCGCTGCCGCCAAGAATGTGGTGGGGTTCAACCCCGGTAAGGACATGTCGGCTCGAATCCAGGCCGAGGGCGATCGATTCGCTTCTCGGGATGCAGTGACCGATTCGGATGAGAGTGGAGAAACCGGCGGGTTCATCCCGTAAGCAGCCGCAGGATCCCGGACGGAACCGGGGGGCGAACGAGTCGCAACACACGCTGGCGAGGATTGTCATGGACGACATTCACGAACCGCAGCACGAACCTACAGGGCATCATTCCCGAACGCGTTCGACTGCCCACGGAATGATCTGGCTGGTTCTGCTGGCCGGATTGACGCTTTCGAGTGCGGGCGGATGCCTGATTCCGATGTACTCGGGGGATCCGATTCGGCGGGCTCAACAACTCATCTACACGTCAGAGGATCTCCGGGCGATCACCGATGAGTGGGAGAGAATCTGGTTCCTGGACCAGCCTTCCCATATGACGCCCTACCGAACGCACGGCGGTATCCTCTGAAACATGCCCACGCTACGAGGCGAAGCATCGTCACACGGATGCCTTCTCGACGTCATTCGCCCCGGAGAGCTTTGCGAATCTGGACCGCGGCGTGACACCACTCCCGATGATTGCGGGAGTTCTCGCCGGGCCGCCTAGCCGAAGCCGACGATCAAATCGTCAGATCCGGATTTTTGATGCCTGTTCGACGATCTTCTCGAGGGGCACGATCTCTCCACGATTGCAGCCGGGACAGGCCTGCGCCGCCTCTTCCCATGCCTTGGGCGACGAGAGGTTCGATCGCCAGAAGGGCCAGGTTCGGCACTGTCTCGGGCGTGCCTCGTAGACTGTACACCTGCGAGTCCGTCCATCGAGGAGCACACAATCACCACCCGCCCGCTCATTCAGCGAGCGACGAACACCGACACGATGGACGAACGCACGCTCGAAGTCATCGTTTGCCATCCCCTTCAGCGCCGCGATCGCGTCGATTTCCTCCTGGTTCACCCACACGTACCCCTCGGCTCCAGAACAGCAATCGCCGCACTGGGTGCATTCGAAGCGCAGGCCATCCGCGTACCAGGGGCGGGACACCGCCGCAGGAGACGACGGACTCGGCGATTCACCATCGGCCGAGATTGATTCGGAGTCCTCGATCATCACTTCCTCACCTCACTCGATGCCTCCGGAAACCGCGGAACGGTCTTCTTTGGTTTCTTTGCCGCCAACCCCCTGATCACCGCCACAATTCGTTCCGCATCGTCATGGGTATTGAACGGTCCAAAACTCGCTCGAATGGTTCCGGCCGGAAAACCGATGCTCGAATGAAACAATCCCGCGCAGTGCAGGCCGCTTCGGACCTCGATTGCGGCCATCTGTTCGAGCATGATGGCCACTTCTTGTGGATGATAGCCCTCGACGGCGAAGGCCACAATCGGCGCGCCACCAGGCGAGTGGAGGACTCGGACGCCACCGATCTCCCGAAGTCCCAGCGCACAGGCGTCCGCGACGTCGCGGCACGCTGACCCGATCGACGAGAGGCCCGACTTCTCGAGCCACTCGATGGCGGTGGTCAAAGCTGCAAGCGCGGGCGTATCAGCGCTCCCCGGCTCCATCCGCTGGAAGAAGGTCGAAGGCATCGTCAACTGATCACTCGTGTGTCCAGTGCCGCCCTGAAGCACGGCCCGAGGTTCGATTCCCTCTCGGGCCCACATCAAGCCCACCCCAGCCATCCCGTGGATCCACTTGTGCGTCGGGGCGACCACCACATCGGCGCCCAAGGCTGCGACGTCGAACTGGAACAAGCCGGCCGTCTGAGACGCGTCCAGGATGATCCCCGGCCGTACGGACCCGATCGTCCCGAGCCCTTCCGCCAGCCCGCTGACATCCTGGACCGCACCGGTGACGTTGCACCCGTGGGCCAGTACGATCCAGCGAGTCGCTGGGCCAACCGCGGCAACGATCCGACGGACGTCCACCTGCCCGTCTTCGTCGCATCGGATGAACGAGCACGTGGCCCTGCCAGCCTCGACGGCCGCGTGCAGCGGACGCAGCGTCGCATTGTGATCCGCGGTCGTCGCGATCACGTGGTCCCCGTCCTCGAGAAGACCGTGAATCACCATGTTCAGGCCGATCGTGGCCGAAGGCACGAGTGCCACCCGCTCCACGCTCGCCCGCAACAGGCGGGCCGCCGAAACCCGTGCGGCTTCACGCAGTCGATCGGCCTTGAGCGCCGAGGAGTAGCCCCCTCGACCGGCCGAAGCTCCGCATTGTCTTGCCGCCGCCGACCACGACTCCCAGACACATTCCGGCTTGGGCCAGGTGGTGGCCGCGTTGTCGCAGTCTCGCCGTGACACGCTCAGCCTCCGATCTGGTACATCGCCCGGCCGGGCCTTTCAAAGGCCGGATCACCGATCCCATGGGAGCGGCGTTTGGCGGCCACGCACGCCTCGATCGCTTCCGCGACGGAGGCATCATCGCGACCCTCCCGAAGGAGTGCCCGAAGGTCCCATTCGGTTTTCGAAAAAAGGCAGTTGCGAAACTGACCGTCGGCCGTCAGCCGCAGCCTGTCACAACGATCACAAAAGGGGCGTGACACAGGCTCGACGAAGCCCACGAGTCCCTCTCCAGCGATTCGATAGTCCACCG
>JBJTBB010000227.1:0-5614 GCA_046091125.1 Planctomycetaceae bacterium | reverse complement strand
TCACTCCTCTCTCCTTTCGATCTTCCCGAGGTTCGTCGAGACCCGATCAGGGCAACTCAGGACCGGTCTTCGGGTCGCCGTTGATACGGAATCCAGATTCTCCCGAGGGTCGGCTCCACGCTTGTCCGCTCATGCGCTGCTGTCAGCCCTGGCGATCGCCGCCGCGAACACCACCACCGCCCCCCCCTGGATGGCGACGCTGGCACACGAGGCGAGCGTCGCCCCCGTCGTGACGACGTCGTCTACGAGGAGCACTCTTCGCCCGGCAAGCTTCCTGCCAACGGTCCTGAACGCCCCGGCGACGTTGGCCTTTCTGTCAGCCCGGGGCAGTTCGTTCTGCATCGGCGTGAACCTCCATCGCTTCAGTCCGTGAACGACCGGCAGGCAGAGATCGACGGCCACCGCATCGGCCAGGCTGTCGACGGAACTGCCTCCACGCCTCAGTCGTCGCATCCAGTGCATTGGCACCGGAACGACCGCATCCACGCCCCAGTCCCTGCATCGGTCGAGATGAGTGGCCGTCCACAGCCGTCCGAGCGCTCCTGCGAGACCCACACCCGATGGGTGCTTGGAGCGTAGGACCGCCAGGCGAAGATCACCATCGTATCCTCCGAGCACGGCGATTTCCCGTACAACTCGTTGGCCACACCCACGATGGGGTTGAGCAACGCCGGGCTCCCCGCAACGGGAACATCGATCCCGCGGATCCAGCAACGCTGCAAGGCAGTCGTCACAGAGATACCCGCGGGGTGATTCCGCCCAACGCTCAGGTCGTCCCGACCAATCGTTCCCGCCGGCCTCGCGCAGCGAGGCATGGCAATTGGCACATCTGCGAGGCACGAGAAGGTCGACGAGGGGCATGATCGCCCGGGACAGTCGCTCGCCTCGACGCACCCCGCGGTACGCAACACCAGCCAACTGCCAGCGGCCAAGCATGGTGTCCGAACCTTCGTGCCCCTGGATTTAAAACTCCATCTTACATGACCGCAGCCGAAATAGATGCGAAAAACCGAAGGGTGACGACCGCTCAGGCACGATTGACCGGCGACCACCGCCTCCCTACGCTCCACCCGCAATCGGCGTCAGAGGCCTTTCCCGCGGTCCCCGTGGCGGAGCGGATCCATGCTCATCGACCGCTACATCACACGTGCCCAACTGGGCGCATTTCTGATCGTGTTCGTGAGCCTCGCGGGATTGACGTTCGTGGTGGATGCGTTCACCAATATCGAGGACTTCATTTCGCATGGGCGAAAAGCCGGAGGGCTGTGGCGCGTGCTCGCCACGTACTACGGCTGTCGAACGATACAGTTTTTTGACGCGACGAGTGCCGTCGTGACACTCGCCAGCGCCATGTTTGCCCTTTCATGGCTCGAGCGACACAACGAAATCACGGCTCTCCTCGCAGCCGGGGTGACTCGATGGAGGATCGCCAGGCCCGTGCTGGTCTTCGCAGCCGTGGTGGCGGGGCTCGCCGCGGTGAATCGAGAGGTTGTCATCCCGCAGATTCGTCACACATTCGCACGCAATGCCCAGGATCTCGAGGGCAACTCACAGGCGGATTTCGAGTCGCGGTACGATCACCGGACCGAGATTCTCTTTCGTGGACGGTCGGCCCAGGCGGCGGCCGGCCGCATCGAATTGCCGAGTCTTCTGCTGCCGCCTCCTCTGGCGGGGCTTGGCCCGCAGATCGACGCGGCCGAGGCTTTTTGGCGACCGGCCAGTGATGGCCGTCCTTCGGGCTATCTGCTCGCCGGCGTGACCGAGCCTAAAGGCATCGACGATACACCGACCGCATCGATTGGCGGCGAGGCGGTTGTACTGACGCGTCGGGACCACAACTGGCTCCGCGACGGGGAGTGTTTCGTGGTCAGCGACGTGTCGTTCGAGCAGATGATCGGATCTTCCAACTGGAGTCAGTATTCATCGACCGTCGAGCTCATCCGCGCCGGCATGAACCCGAGCCTCGGGGTCTCCGCCGACGTGCCGTTGAGGGTCCACGCCCGATTGGTCTCACCGTTGGTCGATCTTACGCTCACGCTGCTTGGACTGCCGCTGGTTCTCGGACCGATTCGTCGCGGAATCTTCAACGCCGTCGGACTGTGCATCGGCCTGACCGCCACGTTCTTCCTCGTGGTGCTTGCGTGTCACTCGATGACGATCGCCTACATTCTCTCCCCGTCGATGGGAGCCTGGATGCCTCTGATGATCCTGGCCACCTTGGCCGCGTGGCGTTCACAGCCAATGTGGCAGTGAATCAGTCCCGCACGACCAGCATGATCGGCAGAATCGCCGCAGGCCGACGCGATTGCCGGAACCTCCCCTGTTCGCCAAACCTTTTTTCTCTACTCCACCCTCCCCCATTGCCGCTCTTCATGGGTGTCGAAGGAAGTCGGCGGGGAGTCGCCGACCTTCGGCGTTCCCCGGCAACGGAGTGCCTGTAGCCATGCGCATCACCACCACTCGCTTCGGTCGAATTGACGTCGACGACGAAGACCTTCTGGCCTTCCCCAGCGGCCTACCAGGGCTGGAGGATTGCCGCCGTTGGGCGCTCCTCGCAGACGCCGCAACGGACTCGCTCGGTTGGCTCCAGAGCACGACGCGTGCCGACGTAGCCCTCGCCGTGGTGAGTCCAAGACGTTTCATTCCGGACTATCAACTTCGCATCCCACGAAGTGAACTGGCACCGCTGCGACTGGAAGAGATCGGCGATGCCCAGATCCTTCTCGTCGTCGGTCACGGCGGCACCGGACTGTCGCTCAATCTGAAAGCGCCCATCATCGTCAACATCGAGGCCCGTACGGGACGTCAGGTCGTCGCAAGTGGCGATCTTCCTGTCCGCTACGAACTCGTTTCCGATCTCCCCCACCTCAGGAAAAGTGCTTGAACCCGCACCGGTCGTGAAAACGCCGGTCAGTCATTGGAAGGATCTCCGCGATGCTCGTTCTGTCCAGACAACGCGATGAAAGCATCATGATCGGCGATACGATCGTGGTCACGATCGTCGACATTCGCGGCGACAAGGTCCGCCTCGGCATCAGCGCTCCACCGGAGATCCCGGTACATCGTCAGGAGGTCTACGAAGCGATCCAACGGGAAAACCTCCGCGCATCCAGGATTGAACCGGAAGATGCCCGTGACGTCGGCAGGTTTGCCGCTCGTGGACGTCCGTCGGGTCAGCAGGGTCGGCGGGACGTGGGGCCGAAGGCCGACGGACGTCGGCGATATCGATCGGGCACGCGGCCGATCAGCGATCAGGTTGGAAAATAGTCCGGCTCATGACCCGCTCGCCATTTGATGTTGCAGCCGATGCTTGGACGCTGATCGGCGGCCGGTTCAGTTCCGGCGAGCAGCGCATCGAGGGCCATCCGAAGATCCGTCGCCGTGACGGGTAGTCCGTTGCCGGGCCGACTGTCGTCGAGTTGCCCGCGATAGGCGAGGCGATCGTTCCGGTCGAAGAGAAAGAAATCAGGCGTGCATGCCGCTCGATACGACTGTGCGACGTCCTGCGTCTCATCGAAGAGGTAGGGAAACGCGTAGCCCCGCTCTTCGGCCTCCCGGACCATCTGCTCCGGCGAGTCGGCAGGATGCGTCGAAACATCGTTGGAATTGATGGCCACGACTCCGATCCCGCGAGAGGGGTACTCCCGACCGATCGCGGCGAGCGCATCGGCCACGTGCTTGACGAACGGACAGTGGTTGCAGATGAACATCACGAGAGTCCCGGCCGGACCCCTACAGTCACCGAAGGACACCATTGATCCGTCGACGTTCGGCAGCTGGAAATCAATGGCAGGCGTCCCGAGCGGGAGCATGGTACTGAGGGTTCGAACCATCTGGAACTTCCTTTCGGGGGGGTGCCCATCGCATGAAACCGGGATCATACGGCAAGCGATCGCCGGATGCCGTGACGGTGGGTCGGCCTAACGTCGTCCGAAGATTTGAAGGGCGTTGGAGGTGGTGGACATTGCGAGATCCCCGAGCGATTCCCCACGGGCGATTGCCAGACACCGCGCCGTATGCACGACATTCGCGGGCTCGTTGCGCCGCCCGCGAAGTGGCTCGGGCGATAGGAATGGGCTGTCGGTTTCGACGAGCAACCGCTCGGCCGGAACGCTGCGGGCGACCTCTCGCAGCGCAGCCGAGGAACGAAAGGTGACCATGCCGGCGAAGCCCAGAAACAGTCCGAGGTCGATCGCCTCGGCCGCCTGGGCGGAGTTTCCCGTAAATGAATGCAGGACGGCCGTGAGCGGACCGGTTCGCAGGGCGTTCCGCAGCATCGACAGGCAGTCGTCGATGCTTTCACGGGAATGAACGACCAGCGGCAGACGATGTTCCTGGGCCAGCCGAATGTGTCGCTCAAAGTACTCTCGTTGGCAGTCAGCCGGCGCACTGTCCCTGAACCAGTCGAGACCGCTTTCACCGATCGCCGACGCCCCTCCCGAGGAGGCCAGGTGAACGATGCGATCCCATTCGTCGACCTCCACCTCGCCCGTATCGTTTGGATGGATCCCAACGGCCGCGAAGACTCCCTTCTCGTCGCGAGCCAGTCGGACGGCTGCCTCGCTGTCCAATGCCCGCGTCCCGACCACGAGCAGTTGCGTCACACCAGCCAGTGACGCTCGGGACAGAACGGCGGGGACCTCGTCGCCGAATCGGAGTGGATCGAGGTGGCAGTGGCTATCGAAGAACTCCATGCGATTCATAGCCTCCGGTCAGTCGTGCGTTCCAACTGCACGATCGGCCTGACGGCGCCCCACCCCGACTCGACCGACTCGGTGCGAGCCAGCGCTCGCGGTTCCTAGGGAGCCACTGGAGCCGGCCAGGTGTCCCTGGTCAGCAACTGTTCGAGAACTTCCAAATGCCCGAGAGCGGTCCCTCTCGCTTCGCGCACCAGCTCCCCCCCGCGGGAGGCCCCCGAGGGCGGCGTCGAGCCGGCATCACCACCATCCAACATCCGCTCACACCCCGATGCGATCATCCTGAGTGACTCGATCACCCGCGGAAGCAGGAATCGCAGGTCGAGGTCGTGCGTCGCGGTGAATCGCAGCGGATATTCCGGTCGCGGCACCTCGCTTCCGACCGATTCCATCACGATCGAAGCACGGTCGCGGATATTTTTGAGATCTCCCGCGAGGTCACTCAGAGACAACTTGATCTCTTCTCGCCCCGGGTAGGTCCAGATGCCGGCATCCGCGAGATACATCGGGAACGACGATCCAAGCAGCCGAATCAATTCCGCCAGCCCGTCGCCAGAGACGTTCACCGTGCTCATTTGGCCCCGCCCTCGGAAGACACTGCAACACTGCGACGATCGGCTGCAACGTCCACAATGGCCGCGTCCGACACCGCCGCTCTCGACACGCTCACCCCTGCGAGCGATGAGAGGTCGTACAGACCTGACCAAAAGATGCCAAAGATGAGCACGGGCACCGCGAGGGCCGTCAGCAACGCCCCGGAAATGGACAGCACACGACTCGCAACGGCCGGCTTCTCCTCTGGAGGTGGGTCGAACGTCATCACCTTCAGCACCTTCAGGTAGTAGAACAGGCTCAGAACCGTGTTGACGCCGCCGACAACGAGAAGTGTCGTCAGGAGTGGGCCATCCGCACTCAGC
>JBJTBB010000226.1:0-3039 GCA_046091125.1 Planctomycetaceae bacterium | reverse complement strand
CGGCCCGACGAGCCTCGACGCAGTCGCACTGGGGGGACGCACCGCGAACTGCGCCCACGGACCGGACCGTAATCCCGGGGATCCCCCGCGTGCTCCGGGAGGCTCCAGCGGCGGGTCGGCCGCATGCGTGGCGGCCGGGATGGCGCCAGCGGCGATCGGCTCGGACACCGGCGGCTCGATCCGTCAGCCAGCCGGCCTGTGCGGCATTACCGGTCTCAAGCCGACCTACGGCCGCGTCAGCCGGCGGGGACTGGTGGCTTTCGCATCGAGTCTCGATCAGATCGGTCCCATGGCCCGCTCGGCCGACGACTGCAGCCTGCTTCTGGAGACGCTCGCCGGGCATGACGCGGGCGACTCCACGTGTCTCGACGAACCGGTTCCCGCTTACGGCAGCCTTCTCGACGGATCGCTCGAAGGAATTCGGATTGGTCGAGTGCCCGCGCACTTCCAGGAGGGACTCGATCCTCAGGTGTGGACGGCTGTCGAGGAGGCCTTCGCGGTCTACCGTGCCGCGGGCGCCACGATCGTCGATGTCGATCTTCCACACGCGTCCTACGGTGTTGCGACCTACTATCTGATCGCACCCTGTGAGGCATCGAGCAACCTGGCTCGCTACGACGGCATGCATTTCGGCAGGCGGTTTCCCGCCGCGGTCGATCCACAGCGACCGGCAGGAAGAGGCGATCCTGGTTCGCCCCTCGTCGATCTCTACTGCGCGAGCCGTGCCGCCGGCTTCGGTCCCGAGGTGAAGCGGCGGATCATGCTCGGCACCTACGCCCTCTCGGCCGGCTACTACGACGCCTATTACGCGAAGGCGCTGCGAGTCAGACGGCTCATTCGCCAGGACTATCTCGAGGCTTTCGCAAAGGTGGATCTCATCGGGGGCCCTGTCTCTGCAACTGCCGCTTTTCAACTCGGCGAGAAGACGTCCGACCCGCTGGCGATGTACCTGGTTGATCTCTACACAGTCGGCACGAATCTGGCGGGGCTGGCGGCGATCTCCGTTCCTTGTGGCTTCACTCACGAAGAGCTGCCGGTCGGATTCCACCTCCAGGGACCGGCATTGTCGGAGCCGCTGCTGCTACGAACAGCCGACCGCTTCCAGCGGCTCACCGATTGGCATGCGCGTCGGCCACCGGAGTCATCAACGCTCAGGGAGGGGAGCCGGCCTCACCAGGGGTCCACGCGATGAGCGCACGAGAACAGTCCGCCCCGGCGTATACGACGATCATCGGGCTTGAAGTCCACGTGCAACTCCTCACCCGAAGCAAGCTTTTCTGTGGCTGCAGCACGGCGTTCGGTGCCTCTGCGAACACCCAGGTATGCCCCACGTGCCTCGGCCTGCCCGGTTCCCTCCCGGTCATGAATCGGCGGGCCTTCGATCTCGCCGTCCGCGCGGCCCTTGCACTCAACTGCCGGATCGCCGGATTCACCAAGTGGGATCGCAAGAATTACTACTACCCGGACCTGCCCAAGGGCTACCAGATCAGCCAGTTCGACCTTCCTTTCTCCTCCGATGGCTGGCTCGAGGTCGTCGACCCGAAGGGCTCGTTCTCGCGCAGGGTCGGCATCATCCGCGTGCACCTGGAAGAGGATGCGGGAAAGAGCATGCACGACGAGACCGCCGGCACGGCCGATAGTCGAATCGACCTGAATCGCGCCGGCACACCGCTGTGCGAGATCGTGACCCAGCCCGACCTCCGGAGCCCGCAGGAAGCGCGTGCCTGGCTCAACGAACTGAAGCTTCTGCTGGTGTACCTGGGTGTGAGCGACTGCAACATGCAGGAAGGGAGTCTCCGGGTCGATGCCAATGTGAATCTCCACATCCCGCTCGCAGACGGCGGGAATGAAAAGGCTCGTGTCGCCAAGACGCCCATCGTCGAAATCAAGAACATGAACTCATTTCGCTCTGTGGAGCGGGCGCTTGCGTACGAGGCGGAGCGGCAGTGGGCGGAGTGGCAGGCCACGGGGGCGGAACTCGGCATCGCGCCCAAGCAGACGCGTGGCTGGGACGACCCTGCCGGCGTGACCCGTGCCCAACGCCACAAGGAGGAATCGAGTGACTATCGCTACTTTCCAGAGCCTGATCTCGTACCAGTCACGGTGACGGCAGAACAGTTGTCGGCCGTGCGGGCCGACATGGGGGAATCGCCCGCTGCACTTCGGCAATCGCTCGAGCGCAAGTGGGCGATCTCGGCCTACGATTCGGACGTGTTGGTCAATCAAGGGCGTGAATTGGTCGGCTATTTCGAGGATCTCGCCGAACGGGTCGGCGAAGGGAAGGTGGCCAGCAATTGGATGCAGCAGGATGTGCTACGAACCCTCAATGAACGCGGCGGGACCATCGGTGACTTCCCGATCCGACCGGATGCGCTCTCCGACCTGATCGAGAGGGTTCAGCGAGGCGACTTCGACACCAGCCGGGGACGGGAGATCTTCACCGAGATGCTCGCCAGTGGTCGGAGCGGGGCGGAGGTCGTGGCCTCGATGGGGATCGCCGTCGTCGGGGATGACGAACTGGCCGCCCTCTGCTGGGAACTGCTAGCGTCCAATCCCAAGATCGTCGCCGACGTCAGAGGCGGAAAAGAGCAGGCGGCCGCGGGACTGATCGGCCAGGCGAAAAAGAAGAACCCGAACGTCAATCCCGGCAAGGTTCGGGCCATGTGTCTCGACCTGATCCGCGAGATGGGCTGAACCCCGTTTCCGTCCACCGCATCGCGACGGCGCCACCGGATCTGATCTAGACTCGGGTGCATGCAGGGCTCGACACAATCTCCGGGCGTGCTGAAGGCTGTCGCGGAATTCGATCGGCGACACGTATGGCATGCCTTCACGCAGATGCAGTCCTACGAGCCGCTCCTGATCGAGCGAGGCGAGGGATCCTGGCTGCTTGATTGCGACGGCAATCGCTATCTCGATGGATCGGCCAGCATGTGGTGCAATCTCCACGGCCACAGGCATCCAAGACTCGATGCCGCCATTCATGAGCAGCTTGAAAAAGTTGCCCACACGACCAATCTCGGGCTTTCCAACCCAACA
>JBJTBB010000225.1:0-5555 GCA_046091125.1 Planctomycetaceae bacterium | reverse complement strand
ACTTCACGGTCCGTGACGGCAGGGTGGTCGATTCCACACCGCAATTCATGGGAGCCAATCCCGCCATCGTGAAGAAGTCACTGCCAGGTCTCGCGCCGGAGGGAACGCGCGTCCTGCGCGACGAGGAGGCACTCGCCTTCGAGTTGCTCGCATCACTCCCCGAACCCCTGCGTTCCACGGCCGTCGTCGCGAAAGAGTGCCCAGCGGACATCCGAGCTGCCGGCGAGCCTCAGCCCCCGTCGGGTCCAATGGTCGGTGTATCGATGGCCGATATGCCCCCTCCGGCACAGTCACTGTTGCGGCGGCTCGTCGAGACCTACTGCGCGGCGATGCCGGAGGAGGTCGCCATCGAGCGACTGCGACTGATCGAAAAGGGTGCTGGTGACGACGCAGGCAATGGATGGAAGCAGGTGCATTTCGCCTGGGCGGGGAGCACCGAGCCGGGTATCGGACACTTCTACCGGGTCGAGGGCCCCACCTTCATGATCGAGTTCGTGAATATCCAGCCTGACGCCGAGGGAAATCCCGCCAACCACATTCACTGCGTGTGGCGGGACAAGTCTGGTGACTTCGACCTTCCGCTGTAGAGGGCATGCCGGTCATGGTGGCGGACGATGGAGTGGAGGTCCTGCGTGGGTGTGTTCACTGCTCGAGACCATCCCGTCCAATCGGATCGAAGGCCAGACGGCGGACCGGTTCGAGGACCATGTCTCACGGTGTCCATCGTCCTCGCGACCTCGGTCGTCCTCGCCGGTGATCCTTTCGATGGAACCCTCGACGGCTGGATGGCGGCCGACGGCAGAGCCGGTACGGCCGGCTGGGAGGTGGTTGATGACGCTGTACATCTCAAGGCTGCTGCGGTGCAGAAAGACGACGGCGAGCGGGCGGGCAATTTGTTGACGGCCGAACCAGTCGGCGACTTTCGACTCGACTTCGAGTGGAAGATCGCACCCGGCGGTAACAGCGGTATCAAGTACCTCGTATCGCGTCACCAGGGGCGGTGGCTCGGGTGCGAGTACCAGATTCAGGACGACACCCGGCGCACGAGCAGGCCCCGCAACGGCTGTTGCGCCCTCTACGACCTGTACGAACCTGCCGTCGGATTGCGTCTGGCTCCGCCTGGTGAATGGAACACCGGCCGTATCGTGGTTGACAGAGGCAGGATCGAACACTGGGCGAATGGCACACGGGTCGTCGAGGCTCGCATTGGCGACGATGAGTGGCGGCGTCGTATCGCCGCGAGCAAGTTCGCCGACGTCGAGGGGTTCGCGGTCGGCCCGGTCGGCCGCATCATGCTCACGAGCCATGGCAGCGAGGTCTGGTACCGACACTTCCGGTTCCAGCGACTCGGGGATCCGGTGACCGCATCGGACGTCGATGGAGGTGGTCGCACATCACCGTGACGACGCGGCTGCTCAGAGTCACCGACGGCTTCCGCCTCGATCCGTCTTGCGTGTGGGGCTCAGCGTGGCCTGCGCAGCAGCGTGTAGGCCGCCTCGGGATGGAGGAGTGGTTGCCGATCACGATTGCGGACCCCTCCCGCCACCAACTCATGCACGTGCAACTCCCGCAGCTCCTCGACGCGCAGCCGCACCGACATTCCGTCCGCCGAAACCCTGGCCCCCCCGATCTCCAGTGCGCGACGATCGATTTCTTCGCTGCCGTAGGCGCTGTGGTAGAGATAGGTGTGGCTGGATAAGGAATAACTCGACGGATCGGCTGCCGACTCGGCATCCACCGGCTGAGTGAAGACCAATTCGAAACCATCCGTCAACGCCCGCATCTCGCGGATGTCGAACGGGGTCAGGCCGGTCCATGTGAGCCGTTGCAGCCCGTAGGCTGCGGTTCCGAGGCTGCTCCAGCCGCGGTTGGTGAGTCCGGTGTAGACGCTGCCGTCACGAGACTGCTCCAGCCGTAGGACGGCCGAGGCGAAGCCACTGCGGAACGGGACGCACGCCCCCTGCCAGACACCCTCGACCTCGTCCAGTAACACCCGCTGAATGGCGGCCTGCGTGAATTCCCCGATGAAAAGCTGACCGTCAAAGGGGCCAAAGCGGCCCCCGCTCGCATCCAGCAGCACGTCAGTCGCCGACTGTCCGAATCGCCGATAGGGGAACCAGACCGCCGGCGGTACGAGGAACGGCATCCGCCTGACGGCCTCCGGCCAGGGCAGTCCCTCGACGATCCCGGGCACCTCCGGGATGCGGGCTCCGGGCAGCGTCCGCGATGCCAGGCTCTCTGGGTGACCGAAGAAGGCGCCCTGCCGTAGGTGAACGAGCGAATTTGTTGCGATCCAATTCCCCTGCTGGTCCGTCGAGAACATCTCGCCACACGCATTCGCTCCGAGACCGCTGGGGCTCCTCAGGCCGCAGCACACTGGCACGAGCGAGGTGTCGTCCATCAACCGCATCGCCCATCCCCTCCAGGGACCCTGCGCGTAGCCGAGTTCCGCATCGCGAACCGTCCGCGGCAGATGATCCTTGGTAAGGTTCAGTCCCGTGTTGAGCGTGATCCAGAGCGTGTCGTTGCCGTCTGGCTTCGGGCCGTAGGCATATTCGTGGTAGTGGCCCGTCACTCCCCAGCCCTTGGCAACCGTTCGGTACTCGTCAGCCGATCCGTCTCCGTCGTTGTCCGTGATGCGCGTCAGTTCGGACCGCTGGGCCGTCCAAAAACTGCCATCCCTGAAAAGGAGCCCCAGGGGCTCGTGCAATCCACTCGCGAAGAGGTGGTAGCGGATGTCGAAAGGGGGGCCCTGGTGAGCACCCTCGAGCACCCAGATGTCGCCCTTGCGGGTCGCCACGGCCAGCCTTCCATCGGCCAACTCCGTAATGCCGCTCACTTCGAGCATCATTCCATCGGGGGGCGGCTTCCAGCCGACGTCACGGGAGTCTCGGACTGCCTCCGGTGCCATCACGGTGACGAGTTTCCAGTACGCATCCTCATCTTGCGGCGAGGCGCTCCAGGACACCCTGCTCGACATGATCACCACCACGAGCACGAGCGCTCGGACGCAAGGCATCACCATCGGTAACGCACCTCCAGTGGAGAACCGTCCTTCGGTAACGCGACAGTCCAGGTACGCCGAGTGGTGTTCCCCACGACGCGTCGCAGGATGGCGACCGGCGCCGGCGAACCGCTCGCCTCCGATGCCAGGGTCGCGACGAGTGGCGGCTCGTCCGTCCGCCGGGCCGTGTCACCTTCCACTTCGATCGACTCTCCGGCGAGCACGCTCAGCCATGCCTCGGTCGAGCGTCCTTCCTGCAGAGGGGGCACGAGCGAGATCTGCCGGATGAGTCCCGTCGCGAGAGGATGGTCATTGGCAGGCTCGGCCTCGGCCCGGTTCTCCATCAGCGGCAGGATCCGTTCCTCGAGCATGAGGTCGCCCACTCGGTAACGAAACGTGGGAACACCAGTCTGATCGAGGGAGTAGCCGAGGAAGGTCGCAGCCGCCGGTGACGCTGGCCAATCGGACTCGGAGGACAGGACGTCCAGGACCGCAGGGGTCGTCCCGTCATCGAACGCGATGACATCTTCACCCAGCGGGGCGGCCGGAGCAGCGGATTTGGCGAGGATCCAGGTGCTGCGGGCGTCGAGAAACCGTCCCCGCCAGGCTTCGGCCGGGCGACAGAGGTCGGCATCGAACGCGAAATGGACGCCTTGCGGGTGACCCACGGCGATCGCGTGCGTGCCGGCCCGCTTCATGAAGGTGCGCATCACGATCGGGCGATCTTTCGGCAGGAGTTCGAAATCGCCTGCTGCGGCGATCAGCCGTGCTGGAGTCGGGTCGAGCACATCCTGGTCGAGATAGGCCCAGATGGCGGCGACCTGTGATTCCGCGTGCCCGTGAAGGATCGAGTGGTTGATCGTCTCTCCAAAAAATGCAGGCATCTTCGTGCCGGGCCGCACCGTCATCGGGTCGAGGAGAAGACGGCGGAACCATGCGAACTCAATCCGCCTCGTCGCGTTCTCGAGGTTGACGCCCAATGTTCCGGGCAGGCTTCGACTCCCGAGCGGATGACACTGGATGCACCCGAGATCGAGCAGGAGTGCGCCGGCGGCGATGAGTTGCGCCCGCGGGACCGTTTCGGGAACGTCCGTGGCAGTCGTAACGCCATCAGAAACGACCCTCATCCGATCTGCCCTTGCCAGCGACTCCGCGAGCCCGTCGATGGCATCCTTGGGGAAGAGGGGCATCCTCGCATGCATGAATGGCCGCAAGGAAACCGAACCGGCGACAGCTTTCGAGAGCCAGTCCTTCCGCAGTCGCTCCCCGACGGCGGTCAGCCGTGGCGGTAGGCGTCCTTCATCCCCGAGGTCGACGCGGTCCACCGTCTCGAAAAATGGGCGTCGATCGGTGCCGACACCGCCCCGTCCATTTCGCTCGTGGCAGGCGACGCAGCCGAGTCGCAACAGGGATGCGTCCACGGCGGAAATCGAGAGCGACTCTCCCTCCAGATGGTTTTCATCACCTGCAGCCTGTCGGATCGCCGCGAGGGCGTCGAGGATGGACTGACGCTGATCCTGGTCGAGCGGATACCAGGGGACGACGAGGCCGTCATCCTGCGGTACCGGGCGTTCGGTGATGCAGGAGGAATTCCTGGCGGTGTCGAGCGAGGCGAGATCAGGAAGCCGCTCGATCGAGGCCTGCAGCACCGCATCGGGCACTGCGGCAGGCTGATGACACGCTCCGCAGCGATAGCGTGTGAAGGATGCTGCCCCTTCGGCTGCAAGCGAGGTGGGCGCAGCCGACGAGCGCTGCTGCGCTTTCCCTCCGGACGGTGCGGTGGACGTATCGTGGGCGAGCAATGCCGCCGCGATGTCGGCAGCCTCAGACGCCTTGAGCTTCATGTCGGGCATCCGTCCCGACGGGCGAACGTGAAGCGGCACGAGGAGGAACTCCGTGAGAGATCGTCGGGAGTACTTCGTCGCCGGTTGTCGGATCGGGTTCGAGGCAAATGGCGGTTCGGGCAGGGGAATCCCTGCTTCGACCAGATCTTCTGGGTCGAGGACTGAGAGCGGATCCGGGGCGCTGCGGACGGTATCAGACTCGAGTGGCTCGTGGCAGGCGACGCACCCGACGCGGTGGTAGAGGAGGCTTCCTCTCGCCGCGTCGCCCTGGTCATGAACGTTGGCGGGCATCGGATTGAGACCACCGGGCTGCGGAAGGGGAACCGGCTTTCGCAGAACTGACAGGTAGGCCGTCAGGGCCGAAGCGATGGCCTTACGACCGGTTTCGTCGATCGCGGCGAGAACGTGCGGCATGGTCGTTCCGGGCGCCACGGACTGGGGATCGGTGAGAAAGCCGCTCATCCAATCGCTGAATACTCGATCCCCGACGCCCGAGAGGTCTGGACCACGCTTCGCTTTGAGCGCCGGTGGCCCGGCGTGGCAGGCCGTGCATCCGAGTTCGCCAATCAGGATCCGCCCGGCATCCACCGACGACAGGCGACTTGTTGCACGCACGTTCTCACGGGCAAATCGCTCGAATGCCATGACGATGGGGTGCGTGGCGTTGCTTGCGTTCGTCGAGAGCCCCGTGATGACCAACGTGATGC
>JBJTBB010000224.1:0-3404 GCA_046091125.1 Planctomycetaceae bacterium | reverse complement strand
AGTGCCGTCCGGCGAGGAGATCTACACCGACCAATACGGTCGCATCAAAGTGCAATTTCACTGGGATCGCTACGGCAAGCAAAACGAACAGAGTTCCTGTTGGATCCGGGTGTCGCAGTCGCTCGCCGGCCCCCAGTTCGGAATGCAGTTCGTTCCCCGCGTCGGCATGGAGGTCGTCGTGTCGCACCTTGACGACGACCCCAACCGCCCACTCGTCACGGGGGTCGTTTACAACGGCACGAACAAGCCTCCCTTCGATCTGCCTTCGAAGGCGGCGCAGAGCGGCTTGCAGACGCGGAGCACGAAGGACGGGGCGGTCGGCAAGGCCAGTCAACTCATCTTCGACGATACGAAGGGGGCGGAGTTGGTCACGGTGCACGCGGAGAGAAACTTTTCGCGGACGGTCGAGAACGACGACGCGCTCGAGGTCGGGTTCGTCGCCAAGGACAAGGGTGACCGGACGGTGAAGGTCTTCAACAACCTCACCGAGCAGATCGGCGCCGACGGCTGCGGCGTGGGGAGCCGGTCGCTGACCGTCCACAAGGACAACGTCACGACCGTCTCGACCGGCGACGAGACGCTGACCGTCAGTCAGGGAAACGCCACCTTCGAGGTGACCAAGGGGAACCACACCGTCATGGTGGGGGGGCGGCAGGCGAGCACCGTCAAGCAGGGGCATTCGCTCACGGTGGCCTCGGGATCCCACGCCGTCGAGGTGAGCAGCGGCAGCGGCACGATGAAGGCGCTTTCCTGGACGATCGAGGGCCAGACCGGGATCACCCTGAAAGTGGGGGGGAACTCCATCGAGATCACCCCGTCGGGAGTGACGATCAGCGGTCTGACGGTGAGCATCAAGGGGACCACGTCGACGCAGGTCGAGGGACTCCAGACCACCATCAAGGCTTCGGCGATGCTCCAGGCGCAGGGCGCCATCACGATGATCGGATGAAGGGGCGGGGCGACGGCATGGCACTCTCGACGCTCGAGCACTACCCGACGCAGGAGGCCGCCCGCATGCGGCTGGCGCGGATCGAACTCGGCGAACGGGCTCTCGCCGTCGGCGAACTGCCCGACGGCATGCTGGTGGGCGGGACACTGCTGGAATGCGCGCGATCGCTCGAGAAGGCCGGGATGGCGGAGGACGCGGCGAGCGTCCTCTCCCAGGCACTGTCGCGCCGCGGAGCCGCCTGGTGGGCCTGCCGGGCGGCTCGCCTCGAGGCCGGAGGGGCGCCGCCGCAGGAGATGAGGGCGCTGGAACTGGCCGAGGCCTGGGTCCGGCAGCCGGAGCAACTGAAGGCCTACGTCGCGCAGGACGCGGCGAACGTGGCCGGGCTCGCGGCCCCCGCCGGCTGCGCGGCACTGGCCGCCTTCTTCGCCGGCGATTCGATCGCCCCGCCGCACCTCGATCCGCTGCCGCCGCAACCGCAGCTGGCCGGAATGGCGGCGGCCGGGGCGGTGAGGCTCGCCGCGGCAAGGCGCGGGCCCGCGGAGCCGGCTCGGGAACTGTCGCGGCTTCTGGCCGCCGGATACGCGATCGCCGCGGGCGACGACCACTGGGAAGGGGGGTGAGCGATGGGGCAACCGGCTGCACGAGTGGGGGACATGCAGGTCTGTCCGATGCTCACCGGGCCCGTGCCGCACGTCGGCGGGGTCCTGGCCGCACCGGCGGCGTTCACGGTGCTGATTGGCGGCCTTCCGGCGGCCCAGGTGGGGACGATGGGAATCTGCGTCGGCCCTCCCTGCACGGTGGTCAAGGGGAGTGCCACGGTGATGGTCGGCGGAAAGCCGGCCGCGAGGCTCGGCGACACCACGAGCCACGGCGGCGCGATCACGCTCGGCTGCCCGACCGTGCTCATCGGGGGATGACGGGGGCGCTCCCGCGTCGGTTCTGGCAGCGGTGACCTCGACGCGGCCTCCGGCGGCGGGCGGGGACGTGGAGGTGGTCCGTGACTCGCGAGTCGCTCGAAGCACAACGCCGGATGTCGGTTCGCGCCGCGGCGACGGCGATCGTCGCCGCCGGCATGTTCCTCGGGCTGCTGCTCATGGCCCACCTCCTCAAGCCGGAGGTCGACCCCGCCACCCGCTTCATCAGCGAGTTGGCCATCGGACGACACGGCGGCGTCATGCAGGGAGCCTTCCTCGCCCACGCCACGGCGAACGTGGCGATCTGGCTCGCGATTCGCCTGTGAACGCCGGTTGAAAAATGCAGCGCGCGGGGGCCGGATTCCAGCGTCTTGTGTCATAACGCCGAGCATTCGCCGAACCACCGGCAGGGGTGTCGACGTACGTGACGTGGCGGTGCGAGTTCAGTTACTCGGCAGCACGGATCGATGGAGTGGCTGCTCCCCCTCTTGCCTGTCGGAGGAGAAGCCACTCGGGAGGGCTCGAGTCGAGAGGGTCGTCGATCGACTGGGCCAAACTCGGGAGCGGGAGTCGCGGGGAATTGTTCGATCCATCGCTCGACGCGGAGGAGAGATCGATATGGTCCGAATCGCCCGCAGTGGATGCGGGAACCTGCTGGACGAGACCGCGGTCGCGGCGTTCCGCGGGGGTGAGTCACCCATGGGGGACGATTGGTCGAATACCTGCTATCGCTGCCCTGGGTGCGGGCAATACACCGTGGAGCACTGGACGGAGAAGTTCATGGCCGATGACGTCGTCGATGTGAGAGGCCCTCTCAGCCCGGAGGAGGGGGAGGCGATCGTCCGGCAGATGGAGGAGCGGTCCGCCTCGGAGGACGAGTGAATCCTGGTGAGAAGAGCAGCTCCACAGAGAGGAGAACATCCGTGAGCGAGTTCGTGGCCCGGGCCCGTCAATGGGCCATCGAGAAGCATGGTGATCAGCAGTACGGCAAGGGGCCGGATGCGAAGCCCTACGCCTACCACCTCGGTGCCGTGGCGGCGATCGCCGCGCCCTATGGGGAGCTGGCGGAGGGCGTGGCCTGGCTCCACGACGTCGTCGAGGACACCAACGTGGACGAGGCGATGGTGGCGGCGGAGTTCGGCGAGCAGGTGGCGCGGATGGTGGGATTCGTGACGAACCCGCCGAGCAGGGACAAGGTCGAGAAGATCCGCCTGCGAGACGCGAAGCTGGCTGGTTTGCTGGGCGACGACCAAATCGCGCTGATCGTGAAGGACGCCGATCGTCTCGCGAATCTGCGCGAATCGATGAAGCCGGGCGAGACGAGCGAGAAAATGCTGGCGCAGTACCGCGGAGAGCACCCCGGCCTGCGGGCGGCAGCGTTCTGGCACGGTCTTTGCGACGCTATCTGGGCGGAGATCGACGGCATCGTCGGCCCTGACGTGAATGGTTGAGACCCGAGAGGCACCGCTGCCCGCCCGTGCGGCAGTCCTTTTCGGATCATTCTGCGGAACCCAATCGCGATGTTCGTCTACCGGCTCATG
>JBJTBB010000223.1:0-6557 GCA_046091125.1 Planctomycetaceae bacterium | reverse complement strand
GAAGAGATCGACGTCACGAGCAGTCTAGTCGCCGATGACGGTATCCGTCGAAAACGCGGGTGCGCCTCCCGCCTGGATGAAGATCGCTCCGATCGCGACGGCCGTATCCTTGGTCGCATTGTTGTCGAGCGACCCACCGATGCGCAGCCGATAGTGCGCATCAGATGGAATCTGTCCAGTCGCGAAGGAGAGCACGGCCGTGCCGGTGGTCGCGTCATAGGAGACTGACTGCGGAACGATGACGTTGATCGTCGCGCCGGTCGTTTCATTGAGTCGGAAGAGTTGGTAGTTGCGGGGGTTTTCAGCCGACCCCTCCTGCAGCAGATCATTGGTATTGAAATGGACGACCACTGTGTCGGCGTGCTGCGACAGAGGGAGCGAGTCAGAAATGACCGCACCCGGCGTTGTCGGCACGGCTCCATTCCGTGTGAATGTGACGACGGGCGTGAAGATTGATCCAGCAACGGTCACCTGGGAACCGTTGGCGGTCGCCGAGGCCAATTCTCCCGCGAAGTCCCCGCCCGGCGCCGATGCAGCCTGGACGGCGGCGGCGATTTCGGAGGCGAGTTGCGACGATGTCTTGCTCCCGATCGAAACGGATGTGCGCCCCGATGACACCAAACCGTCGCGATCGAATTCGAAATCGATCGTGCCCCCGCGAATAGCGATCGACAGAAGGTCACCGTCGGCCAGCCTCGAGGTGTCGGCATCGATGGCAATCGTCTTTGGACGACTGATTGGCTGCGGTACGACCGATACCACCTGGGCTCCGAGGTCGAGACGGAACGAAAGACTGAAACTGTAGGCGGCCGTGTCACTGCCGAAGGACTCCGCCGAGCCATTGAGCGGAGGGCGTGATTGAAGTTCGTCCGTGATGGTGACGCGGTAGTCGTCGTCGATAAGCGTTTCCGCGAAGCGGATCGTCACCTGATTCTGGTTCGGGATATCATCGACGGTGATGCTGCCTGGAACGATCGTCACGTCGTCCCCGTCACCGAACGGGTCGCCGGCACCTCCGCTGCGCGCGATCGTGATCCCACCGAGCGTGGCAGGGTCAATCGTCACGCCGGGACTGCTCTGATGGCTCAGTTGTTGGTGGGCCTCGCGTAGGGACGCACCGTCCGCTACGAGGTCACCGACGGACGGAAACATCGACACGAAGTCGAACGCCAGTACGCGCCGAGTCTCGAGCCGTTCGAGATCGTGGAGATTGCGGTTTGGCATCTCGCGTCGGCGTTCGGCGCGGCCGCCGACGTTCCCGAGAAGCGAGTGACGACGGCTGAAGAGCGATCGGACCGAGGCCAGCCAGGGTAACGAGAACATGAATGTCAATCCCGGGCGCAGCCCGGGCCCTGAATTTTCGGATCGAAGCGTCCCCTAGTCCACCGGAATGGCTTCCGGCTGTACGGAAAAACAAGTGCTTCGAAGCTACCTACAAGCGCTCGCTGGGGCAACGAATCGGTCGCTCGCTTTGTGAAAACGGGAAATCCGCGGGTTTTGGGGTTGATTCTGCGTCGGGGATTCTGGTGGGGCAGCCTGTAGGGGCGCTTGGGGTTGGGAATATGACCCAGCGTCGAACCGTTGGGCTGTCCCCGTTGGCGCTCGGATTGAGCCAGATACTCGAGGTTCAACTCGGGGTGGGGGAATCACCCACACAGCCGGTCAACTCGAGAAAGTGGGCGTCACTCAGTTCACTTCGACCGGGACGCTCGCGGACCTGGCGGAGAATTCTGGCGCGTACCGACTCTGGATGCGGGCGAAGCCGCTTGATGCTGTTCCACGATGGGCGGCACGGATCGAATACTCGAGAACATGCGTACCCCGGGGGATGCGCTCGAAGAAAAACTGCATGTTCGTGTCACGGACCGCGGCGTACCAGCCGACGCCATCCCTCCATCTCCAGCCGGAAAGCGAGTCGACCGGCTCCGTAAGGCTCGGCCTGTGGTCGGTGAGTTCGAGGAACTCGTAGTCACGATCGCTCGTCGTGACGAGCCGCACCACGATCTCGTCTCCCAGTTCGATCCTTGTCCGTCCAGCTGCGGCCTGATCGTCCGCATTTTCAACGGGCTCGAGAACAGGCCCCTTACGGGTTGACCGCTTCACGAACAGCCGCTTCTCGATCGCGAGCTCCTCACGGCTCGCGGCGTCCACGCGTTCGATGTCGTCGAGATATTGCCAATGCACGCCGCCGAAGGCGATTCCGGCATCGGGCTTGGTGAAGCGGATCGTGGACTGCTCGGATCCGATCTCACCGCGCGCGAGCCGTGTCTCGAAGAAGCCCGTACCCGCCTCGACCGCCTCCGGCTTGACAGGTTCGCCGCCGATCGTCACGTCGAGTGGCCGCTTGTCGACGAGGAGGTCCTCGCCACGGCCCAGCAGCACCGCGACGGCGTCAGCCGTTGCGCGACTGCCGCGCCAGCGGCTCGATCGCTTCTGGCTGTTGAGCCACGCCTTCATCGCCTCGACGCTGGCAGCGTCGCCGGCCACTTCGTCGAAGGCCTCGATCAGGATCGCCTGCGTCTCGATCGGCGAGTCGAGCCAGCTCCACCACGCCGGATGCGGATCCCGCCACCACATCCCCTGCCAGTTCGCGGACTCCTCGCCCTGCTCGATCTCCGCGCCGGTCGCCCGCTGGCGGAGGCTCTCGATCACCGACGTCGCCGTTGGCTTCTCGCCGAGGCGCGACAGCGCGATCGCCAGCTGCCCCTGCGAACGGCGGTTCGCGAGCTCCGACCATGACTTCTTCCCGACTCCAACGCACCAGCGGATCGCCTCGGCGACACGACCGTCCGGCGGCGCATCCTCGAGGAAGCAGCTGCGGGCGTAGAGTGCGAACACGCCGATCGGTGTGAGGACAACCTTCCCTCGCCCCTGCTTGTCGATCTCCTCTGCGAGTTTCCGTCCGTTGGCCTCCTCGTCGACGAGCCTTCCGTCGATCCATGGAATCGCGGCAAGAGCAGGCTGGAGATCGATCGCCACGCCGTGCGTGCGCAGTCGTCCGAAGCCGGCGATGATGGAGAGCGTGACGGAATCGCACGAGCGTCCACCGGGGAACCATGGCCAGCCGCCGTCACCGTTGCGGAGCGATTGCAGTCGTACGATCGCGGCGGCCGTCTCGTTGGCCGTGCGGGTGGCGTCGAAGAATGTGGCGATCCGCGCACGGCTCTCCGACTCGCTCGCGCTCTCGCGCACCCAGGGGGTCTCGGCCAGGATTGTCTGCATGAGCGACGTGTTGGACTCGAGCGGGCTCTCGAGGGGCTTCCGGCCGCGAGCCTCCGGCCGCGCGGCCGCCAGACGCCACTGCTCGAAGGTGCGGCCGATCCGGTCGTCGCGGGCGACGTGTTCCCGGGCCAGGGCGTTGACGTAGAGCCTGTTGAAGAGCGTGTCGACGCCCTCGTCGGCCTCCTCCATGATCGACGGCATCGCCATCACGGCGTACCAGGCGGGGTTCGACGAGGCTTGCACGACGAGGCTTTGGTTCTGCATCGAGTCCGTCGGCTTCGCGAGTCGCTCGAGCACGGCCTCCGTCGATCCGGGACCGCGAATGGTGACCGGGACGCTCTCGGAGACGAGCACCTTTCGCGGCAGGACCGGCAGGAGCCCCTCCTCGCCGTCGGTCAGTCGGCCCGGCGAACCCGTGGCGAGATAGGTGAGGACGTCGCTGCCCCCGGTCACCCGCACCTTGAAGACGAGCGGCTTCGACTCTCCCGCCCCGAGATCGAAGGCCTGTTCCGTCGGTCCATCCAGGAGGTCGTCGCGTCGGTCACCCGTTCGGCTATCGGCAAGCGCGAATCGCACGGTGCCCGTCAGCCGTCCGGTCGATCGATTCCCCACCTTGACCGGTATCTCGAGCGAGTCGCCCTCGCGCACAAATCTGGGCATGACCGGTTCCACCATCAGGTCCTTCGCCGCCACGCAGGTATCCGTCAGCGAGCCACTGCGCATGCCCGTGTCGTGAGCGATGGCCTTGAATTGCCAGGTCGTCAGAGTGTCGGGAAGCGTGAACTCGATCGTGACGTCGCCGTCGGCTTCGGTCGTCAGCGATGGAAGGAAGAAGGCCGTTTCCGCAAGATTCCGGCGCGGCGGTGGAGAGGAGTCGACCGACGCATCGACCGCGTGATCGCCGTCGCCGGTCCGCTTGTCCTTGGCCTGCTCGTCCGCCAGTCCGAGGCCGTTGGTCGCCTGAGACTTTTCCATCGGTGCGGCCGCATCCATCGCGGCCATGGCCGGGGCCATCCTGAGACCTCCAGCCATCTCTTGGGCGAAGAGCCTTCCGCGGCGATTCATCAGTCCCCCGCCGTTGGGAGTGCCGAAGGGATCGATAAACGAACGATAGGTGATCGCCCTGGCTTCGTATCCGTGCCGCCACTCGCCGAGAAACCGTCCCAGAGTCGCCCCGCCGTTGGTGAAACCCTGCTGGACACCGCTCCATTCACGACGCAGAAAGCCGTCGAGACCCGCGGGCCAGGCGTGGGGAGCGATCGCATCGAGCGACTGGTCGTAGAGCGTGGCGGCCATTTCCGCGACCACAGCCGGCGCGGCACTCGGATCTTTTTTCAATGCCGCGTCCGATCCACGGATCCGCGCCCGCCACACCTCGTGCGCCGCGGGCTCGAGCCTCCGGGTGAATCGCTCCCATTCGATCGTGAACGTCTTGTTGGTCCAGGGCACGTTCACAGGCAGCGACTCCATGTGCAGCCGTCCATCGCGGACCATCCATGCCCGCACCGTGAAGCCGCCGCGAAGATCCTCCCCGACGTCAACCTCGACCGGCCACTGCGTGCGCCCGGGTTCGGTCCATCGGCGCGAGAGGACGCGTCCCGCCTGCAGCACCTCCACGAACGAACGGCCGTCCCCATAACCCGTGCCAACGAGGGCCTTGAATGATTCACCCGGCTCGACCGAGGTCCGCGAGGCCCGCAGGATGAACGGCCGCCGCACGCCGTAACGGGCACTCGCAGGATCGATCACCTCCACGATTCGCGTCGCGCGGATCGCGGGAATCTCGCCCCGGGCAGGTATCTCGAACGTGGCCCGGTAGAGGCCTGCTTCCAGTCGCGCCGTGGCCGACATTTTACCCGTGGCGGCGTCGGTGACGGCCTTCCGTGAGACGACCAATTCTCCCTGGGCCCACGTCTCGGGTTGGGAGGGATCCGGTTTCGGCGGCAGTGGTCTCTCGCCGGCAAGCCTTCGTGGACCAGGGCGGCCGCCGATGATGTCGCCGCGGTCCACCTCTGGCGGTTGGACGACGCGGTGCACGGAGAGCGTTCCCTCCGCCGACAACGGTTCGCCGTCAAGTGACGACGTGAGCACCGTGAGCACCGTTTCCACCACACCGTCGGCCGCCACCGCCTGCCAATCGTCGGAGGAGATGGAGGCCTCGATATCCGTGTATCCGGCATTGAGATTCCTCTCGGCGGAGCGGGTTTCACCCGAGGGATCGGTGACGTCGGCCACGACCTCATAACTGAAGATGGGCAGCGAGTCCGGAGGTACCGAGCGATCCGGCGCGGCGGGAAACGTGACGCGGACTTGGCCGTCGGCATCGGTCTCGGCCGAACCGCGTGCGATCCGCTGGCCGCCGCCATCGAATGGCAGCCAGGGGAAAAACCAGCGGCACCATGGGGCAAAGCGAGAGGTCCGCTCCACCCGCCAGCGCACGCGCGCTCCTGAAACCGGCAGACCCGTGTACGTCTCGGCGCGGCCCGACAGCGTGACGTCGCCGCCGAGAACGATCTTTCCGTCGATCGGCTCGAGCGTCACCCTGAACTTTGGACGCTTGTATTCCTCGACGCGCACCGCGGAACCGCCATGCGCTCCCTCGGATTCAGCCGAGAGCGCCCACTGCCCAGGGAGTCCACTTGGAGGAATTGAGAACTGTCCGGAAAAGGATCCGAAGGCGTTGGTCTTCTGCTCGCGACGGGCGATCTCCCGGCCGTTGGCATCGCGGAAGGTGACGATGGCATTCCGGTCGGGCAGCGTTCGGTAATCCCCGTTCGACGCTTTGATGGAACAGAGTATCCCCTTGTAGAAAACGGTCTGACCCGGACGGTGGACGCCCCGGTCGATCATGAGGACGATCTGCCGGTGTGACTCCTCGCCACGGCCGTGATGCCAGATGACGGTCGGGTCGCTGCCCATGCGATGCTTCGCGCCTTCGATCACTGCCTCCGCGAGAATCACCGTCTCGCGGCCCGGCTCCGCCGGAAGCTCGTAGCGGCCCTCGTCATCGGTCCTGACGGGTCTGCCCCGATTGAATCTCTTGAATCTCTGCCCCTGCGGGTCGCGTACGAAAGGGTGGAGCGTGGCCTTGCCGACCGGTTCCCCAGAGGCGACGTCGACGACGTGCCCGGAGAGTGGTCCGTCGGAGCGATGGTCCTGCCGGGTGACGATCGCGAGCCGGCTCGTCCACACAAGTGCGCCCGAGACGACGTTGTCGAGATCCGAGAAGTCGTCCTTGTGGCTCGCAAGCACCCACCATTCGCCCGGCGGCAGATTCTGGGGAACCGGAAAGTCGTGAACCTGCTCGCGGTACTCGATCGGGGCGGGCAGGTCGA
>JBJTBB010000222.1:0-2792 GCA_046091125.1 Planctomycetaceae bacterium | reverse complement strand
CATCCACAACAGGAGGATGCAGATGGCGAGAAACGCCCATCCGACCACCTTGTACTGCTGCTTCAAATAGGCGTCGGCGCCGGTCCGCACGTAGCCGGCGATGTCGATCATTTTTTGTGTGCCTGCCGGTTGGGCCTCCATCCACTGGAAGAACTGCCACGCCTGGAAAAGCGCAATCGCGGCACCGACGACTCCCAGCAGCCACCAGAACACGTAGAACAGGTTCCCAAAACCAGACGGCGGAGCCTCCGCCGCCACAGTATCGGCACCGCACCCGATCAGCGGCAGGAGAAGAATCGCGGTGATGACGAGAGCGGTGGCACGTTTCACGATCGGAGGGCTCCTGCAGGGCGAGTATTCACTTTGGAACGCTGCGAGTGTGCCGGGCGGCGACTGGCCCGCAGAAGGCGCGAAATTGAAACCTACCCCCGCGTGGAAGTCAAACCTGCAGGATCACACCGCAGCCTTGCCGATCGCATGATAGGCGAATCCCCGGGCCTGCATGTCGCGGGGAGCGTATAGATTCCGGCCGTCGAAGATCGTACGGGATCGCATTCGCCGAGCCATTTCCTCGAAGTCTGGCTGTCGATAATCCCCCCATTCGGTGACGATCGCCAGGCAATCGGCGTCGTCGAGAGCATCGAGCGGGGTCGGGGCATACGCCAAACGGTCTCCGTAGATGGCGTGAACGTTTCCGACCGCCTCTGGATCGTGGACGGTCACCACGGCGCCGCCCGCAAGGAGTCGTTCGATGAGATCGAGCGAGGGTGCGTCGCGGCTGTCGTCGGTGCGCGGCTAGAACGCGAGCCCCCACACGGCGACCCGCCTGCCCGACAATTCACCGCCGAAGTGATGGGCGATCTTTTCACCGAGAACCCGCTTCTGGGCGAGGTTCGTCTCGTGGACGGCCGTGAGGATCCTGGGCGAAACCCCCTGGCCCCGGGCCATGGCCGCGAGGGCCTGGACATCCTTCGGAAAACAGCTTCCGCCATAGCCGGCCCCTGGGAACAGGAAGGCGAACCCGATCCGGCTGTCATGACCGATGCCACGGCGCACCTCGTCGATGTCGGCGTGCATCCGCTCGCAGAGGTTGGCCACTTCGTTGATGAACGAGATTTTCGTGGCCAGCAGGGCGTTCGCCACGTATTTGGTCATCTCCGCACTCTCTGGGCTCATGACGAGGAACGGATGCTCCGTCCTCAGGAACGGTGCATAGAGACCGCGAAGCGTGTCGGCCACGGACATGCTCCGAGCCCCCACCACCACCCGATCCGGTTTTTGGAAGTCCTCGATGGCCGCCCCCTCCTTGAGAAACTCCGGGTTGCTCGCCACGCGGCACTCACGGCCCGTCTTCTCCAGGAGCCGCTGCTCGATGCCGGCACAGGTGCCGACCGGAACGGTGCTCTTGGTCGTCACGATCGCATCGCTGCTCAACCACGGGGCGATCGCATCTACCACCGTCCAGAGGGCCGACAGGTCGGCCGAGCCGTCGGTGTTCGGCGGCGTGCCGACGGCGAGGAAGACGATGTCCGCGCTTCGTACGGCCTCGGACGTGTCGGTGGTGAAACGCAGCCTTCCCTTCCGAGCGTTTCGGAGGACGAGTTCCTCGAGGCCCGGCTCGTAGATCGGCACCTCACCTCGCCGCAAGCGGTCGATCTTCACCGCATCCACATCCAGGCAGGTCACCGTGTTGCCACTGTCGGCCAAACAGGTGCCCGTCACGAGTCCGACGTAGCCGGTACCGACGACACCGATCTGCATGAACCGCTCCCCTACTCTGGGTTGGCCGCGGTGGCGTCGGCCTCCTCCTGCTCTCCGGGCGGAACGGGAACGACCGCCGCGAGGGTGTCTCCCTCGTCGAGACGCATGATCCGCACCCCCTGGGTGTTCCGCCCCATCGGGCGGATCTCGGCCACGTTCACCCGCTGGATCTTGCCACGGGCGGTCATCATCAGCACCTGGTCATCATCCCGCACCGACACCACGGAGACTACACGGCCGTTACGGGCGGTCGTCTTGATGTCGCGCACACCCTTGCCGCCGCGGTGCTGCGTGCGATATCGCATGGCGCTGGGACCATCGGCTCCCTCCGAGTCGACTCCGGTCACGGCATCGCCCTCGTCGGGCGCCGCGTCGCTCTGATCGTCCGTCCCCTCCTCGCCGGGCGCAGGGCCGGAGAGCGGCGTTCCTGCGCCGAAGGTCGTCCGCTTACCGTAACCCTGTTCACAGACCGTCAGCAGCGTGGCATCTGGATCGGCGACCACCATTCCCACGAGCCTGTCCCCAGCGCCGAGTTTGATGCCACGAACGCCACTCGTGTCCCTTCCCATCGGCCGCGCGTCCGACTCCGGGAAGCGGATGGCCAGACCATTCGCGGTGGCAAGCACCAGTTCGTCACCGGGCTTCGTGATAACGGCGCCGACGAGTTCATCCCCCTCGCGCAGTTTGACGGCGATGAGCCCCTTGGTGCGCCGCCGGCGATACTGCTCGAGCGCGGTTGTCTTGACCGTACCGGCCCTCGTCGCGAGCAGGAGGAACTGGTTGGGATCCTCGAACCCGCCCACGGCCCTGCACTCGGCCACCTTTTCGCCAGGCTCGAACTCCAGCAGATTGACGAGTGCCCTCCCCCGGGCGTCTCGGGCCAGTTCGGGCAGCTCGAACACCCGCATCGAGAAGACCTTGCCGAGAGTCGTGAAGACGAGCAGCCAGTCGTGCGTGCTGGCCACGCAGAGGAGCTCTATCGGATCCTCTTCGTCGGCACCAGCCCCCTTGAGTCCCTTACCTCCCCGACG
>JBJTBB010000221.1:0-6597 GCA_046091125.1 Planctomycetaceae bacterium | reverse complement strand
ATTCGAAGAGGTATCGCCCGCTTTTCAGCCGAGGCGCGTCACCTGCCTGCTGGCCGATGGTCGGAAGGCCGATGGGCTACGATTGACTCCCCGAACGAGCATCTCGTGGGCGATCCCGAAAGGGGCCAGCCGCCTGAGGGCGACGATCCTGCCCGGCCGGGGACTGCTTGGGTCGGGCGTGGCTCCAAGCCAGCCGATTTCTGCAACGACCGAATCGGCGGGCAATGATTTCGCGGGACGACTCAGCGTGAGCGTGGATGGTCGTGGCGTGTTCTCGGAGACCGTGAGCCGCGAGACCGTGTTGGATGTCGACCTCGCGGGTGGGCGGTCGCTCATGCTCGTGTGCGAATATCCTGCCGCCGACGATGGCGGCGTCGCTCCCTTCGGTGGAGGACTCCTCGTCGTCGAGCCTCGTCTGGACGAGTAAGAGACATGTGCTTCAACCGCTGCCAAGCCCTCGTCCAAGTCCTGCTGCCACAGTGCCTCGTCGTCGCAGCCGCGCTATCGGTGCTCGATCCACCGCGGGCGATCGCGGCCGATGGTGTCGGTGGTGAGACGGTCTCCGGAGGTGTGCCGATTGCCGTCGCTCCCGAGGTGCTCGCCGCCGTGGGGTCGCGGCTCGCAGCGCTCGCTCATGCCTCGAGGGCTGCGGTGTCAGTGTTTGCCGGTGAGCAGGGGGGAGGATCCGGTGTCCTCATTTCCGCCGATGGTTTTGCGCTCACCAATTTTCACGTCGTCCAGCCCGCCGGTGTCGCCATGCGATGCGGGCTTTCCGACGGCAGCATGCACCAGGCCGTGCTCGTCGGGCTCGATCCCACAGGGGACGTCGCGGTGATCAAATTGCTCGGCAGGGATGATTATCCACATGCGTTGATGGCCGACAGCGACCGTGTACGCATGGGCGACGCCTGCTTCACGGTCGGCAACCCCTTTCTGCTGGCCACGAATCTCCAGCCCTCGGTCGGTTGGGGCATCGTTTCGGGAGTGCATCGATACCAGTTTCCGGCCGGCACGATCCTCGAATACGCCGACTGTCTTCAGGTGGATGCGCCGATCAATCCGGGTAACTCAGGGGGTGGACTCTTCGACGGTGACGGCAGGCTGATCGGGGTCAACGGTAGGGCCTCGTTCGAGAAGCGAGGCCGCGTCAACGTCGGCGTCGGATACGCGATCTCGATCAACCAGATCAGGCATTTTCTCGGGGCGCTCAAGGGGGGGCGGGTGGTCGACCACGCGACACTCGGCGCCACGGTTGCCACCAGCTTCGACGGCAGGATCGTGGTGTCCGACATTCTCGAATCCTCCGACGCCTTCCGACGTGGTCTCCGCTATGACGACGAAATCGTCTCCCTTGCCGGGCGGCCGGTTCGCACCGTCAACGCGTTCAAGAACGTTCTCGGTACGCTTCCGGCGACCTGGCAGGGTCCCTTGGTCTACCGGCGTGACGGCCGGCCCGTGGAGATCTTGGTTCGGCTCGCCGGTGTCCACGCGCAGGCTGAATTGGCGGCCATCGTGTCGGGTCGAGGGCCGACGCGGCCGGCTCCGGAGGATGGCTCCGCCGAGGACGAACAGCCCAAGCCATTGCCTGCGGCGGTGAGCGAGCACTACGAGGCTCGAAGCGGGTTCGCCAACTATCACTTCAACCGCCAAGAGACCGGTCGCATCGCGGCGATGATCGCCGCCGCCATGCCGTCGAAGGATCTCGAGGGCACGTGGCGGATCACGGGTCGTCGTCGGAAGGCTCGCGACGATGATCGTGTCGCCGCCGACGCAGCGGCCGCCGAGGAAGATCTCGCGGTCCGGATCGAGCTTGCCGACGACATCGCCCGCATCGACCTGCCTACCGGATCGACGAGCGTCGATCCGAGGGGGGACCTCGATTCAAATCCCAACCCTCCCGGGAGTGGTGGGCTGCTCGCGGCGCTCATTCTCTGGAGGCGGCTGATGCTCGCGGGTCCTGCGTCGCTCGGCAGGACCGAATATGCCGGCACGCTGTTCCCATCGCGGCGAGAGGGATCCATGTCCACGGCCATCGGGCCCGATTGCCTCGTGAGCTATGCCGCGGGCGTCGAGGCGCGTTTCGCCATCGATGCGTCGAGCGGTCACCTGACGGGAATCGACCTGTGGACCACGCCGACGGCTGATCCGTGCGAGGTTTTTTTCTCCGGGCACGAGCCCGGCCGCCTGCCCGGCATGCCGAGGCTGATCGAGGTCCGGCGGGGACAGGAGCCGTTCGCCATCATCGAGATCGACTCGGTGAAGATCGAGCCAGTGGAGGGGAGCGATCCGGAGGACGGGAGCGATGAACCGGATGCTGGGCAGTCGAAGGAGGCATCGTCTCGGGTTCGTAGTTTGACGGGAATTGCGATCACGCTCGCGTCACTTCTGGCCGGCGAGCCGGATGGTGCATCGACCGCGCCGACGATGATCGGCGGCGAGCGGGACGTTTCGGCGATGACCAGGGCCGCGTCCGCCGTGGTCAAGGTTTACGGTGCGGGCGGGTTTCGCGGACTCGAGTCCTACCAGAGCGGTTTCCTCGTCTCGTCGGATGGGCTGATCGCGACGGTCATGAGCACGGTCCTCGACTCGGACTCGATCGACTGTGTCCTCGACGACGGGCGACGGTATCCGGCGAGGCTCGTCGGACTCGATCCCCGCCACGAGACGGCACTGTTGCAGATCGAGGCGGAGGATCTGCCCTTTCTTCCGATCGAGGGACTTCGAGTTGGCGACGGCGACTCCCGAGCGGCGACTTCCCCTGAAGACAAACCTCAATCGGGGATGCGACTCGTTCCGTCCGGAACCCGCATCTTCGCCCTCTCGAACCTATTTGGTGTCGCCACCGGCGATGAACGGGTCAGCGTGCAGCAGGGCGTCGTGTCGACCATCGTTCCATTGGAGGCGCGGAGGGGCGCCTACGAAGCGCCGTATTCGGGGGACGTCTACATTCTCGACTGCACGGTGAACAATCCAGGATCGCCCGGCGGAGTGATCGTGAATCTCGACGGCAACGCGATCGGCATGCTCGGAAAGGAACTGCGAGCACGGGAGAATGGCATCTGGCTCAATTACGCCTTGCCGATCGACACGGTTGCCCTGTCGCTGCGATCCATTCAGTCGTCTCCGGACGCCCTCGAACCGGCACGTGCGGCGACCGAACCTGATCCCCGCGCCGAGCTTCGCGCGACGGAGGCGCTGCGGCTTGGCATCATTCTCGTTCCTGACATCCTGGACCGGACGCCGCCATTCGTGGATCGTGTCGTGCCGGCTTCGCCGGCTGATCGCGCCGGACTGAGGGCCGACGATCTTTTGATCGCCGTCGGCGGTCGCAGCGTGGTGACGCGCTCGGCGGTCCAGCGTGCCCTCACAGGCTCGCCGGCCCGGTCCGTTCTGCTGTCAGTCGTTCGCGAGGGACGGATCGTCGAATGCACCGTGGAGACCGGCCCATGATCCGTCCCGAACACGCGATGCACTCGTTCGTCGCAGAGCCCATCGGGCCGTGGGCTCGCACCCTGGCCAACTGGATGGGAATTGTGTGGATGGGATTCATGGCCCACCCATCATTCGCCACGTCGATCGACGTGCTCGAACAGGAGGCCATCCGAGCCGCGGCCGCCGCTGTCGCCCCGTCGACGGTGCGAATCGAACCGGTCGTCGCGGCGGGAACGGCGGGGCAGGGGGGTGATTCCGCCACCACAGGGCTCGTGGTGGCAAATCCCGGGTGGGTTGTGACCTCCGCCTTTGGCCTGCCGGAGTCGGCCCGCGAGGTCGTGGTGATCTCGTCCGATGGTCGTCGCAGGGCCGGTACGGTCAAGGGGCGAGACGTATCTCGCAAGCTGGTGCTCCTTTCGGTCGAGCCGACCGACGGACTCATGGTAGCTCCGGTCACCGTGGATGAATCGCCGCCCGTTGGCTCATGGGCCATCGCTCTGGGCCGCGGATGGTCGGCGGATCAGGCGGGGATCGCCATCGGCATCGTTTCCGCCGTGGGACGCGTGTGGGGACGCGCGATCCAAACCGACGCCGCCATCTCTCCGGCCAATTACGGCGGTCCGCTGGTCGATATCCGCGGTCGGGTGATCGGAATCCTTTCACCGCTGCCGGCGGACACGGCCGGCATGAACCTGGGCTCGGAACTTTACGATTCCGGAATCGGCTTCGCGGTGCCCATCCAGGACGTGCTCGCGGTACTCCCCAAGCTGCAGGCCGGAGAGACGCTCCGTCCGGGAGTTCTCGGAATCTCGTACGCATCGCCCGATCCGTTCACATCTGCGGTCGTCGTCGCGTCATCGCGAGCGGGATCTCCGGCGGCACGAGGCGGGATCGCTCCGGGCGACCGGATTCTTTCAGCGAACTCGAAGCGCGTCGATACGGTCGCCTCCTTTCGGCAGATCATCGGACCTCTTTACGCCGGTGATCGGATCGTTCTCGAGGTTCAGCGAACGAAGGAGACGGGTGAATCATCGACCATTCCGCTCGAAGCCACCCTCGTCGATGCGCTGCCACCCTTTCGTCGGCCGGCGCTCGGCATCGCTTTGCGCCGGCCCGTCCGCGACCAAGTCGGTGCCAAGTCGACGAAGACCAACGGGCGGCCCGAGGGCCTCGGCAAGTCCGCCGACGGCGATGAGGCGTCGAATGACGGTGACAAGCATGAATCGGCGTCGCCGGTGGTCCGGTGGTTATGGCCGGATGGCCCGGCGGCTCGGGCAGGCCTCCGCGAGGGAGACGCTCTTGTGTCCATCGTGGCCGTGGATCGGCAGGGAGACAGTATTCCCGAGGCGGGCTCCAGTGGAGCGGGCCAACAAGCGTCGTCGGAGGCGAAGGCCAGTACGGCGATACTCCGTGGCGTCATCGCCAGCCAGGAAATCGGTACTCCCTTTCGTGTCAGCGTGCGGAGAGGTGAAGAGTCGCTGGCCTTCAATCTCGCATCGGTGCCCCAACCGACGGGCGTGCCGGATGCAGCTTGGATAGGTGTTCGTCGGGCACCGCCCGCCGGGGGTGCGCAGGCCGCGGCCACCATCGAACGACTGGGGGCGGCCGATGTCGATCGACCGGCGTTGGTCGTACTGCCCCCGGGGAACGCTTCGGAGGGTATCGGGGTCGTCGTCGTACTCGGCGATGCAAGCGGCAAGGTGGACGAGCGATCGGCTGAGCGATGGCTGCGGCCGGCTGCTGACTATGGCGTCGCGGTCGTACTGATCGAGGCGGCCGACCATTCTGAGTGGAGTTCGGCGGATGCCCGGGCCGCCTCCAAAGCGCGCGAGATTCTCGCATCGAGGAGGGCCGTCGATGCGAGTCGGGTGGCGGTGGCAGGGTTGGGCGAGGGAGCCGAAGCCGCCTGGACCATCGGCGAGTCGCTCGCGAGCGTGACCCGCGGCATCGCCGTCCTCGAGGGACACCTTCCCCGTAGGGCGGTCATTCCCGAGGCGGACCCGGCCCCGCCCTTATCGATCATGATCTCCGAGGTTTGGCCTCAACGTGGGGACATCGAGGCCGGGCGTCGCGGAGCCGCCGATCGGAAACGCCTATCGGAGGCGGCGATTCCCTGGGGCGCGTTGGAGACGCGCCGGGGCGAATGGCCTGCCGAGGAGCTCTGCCGTTGGGTGGAATCTCTGGGTCTGCTCTGAGTCCCGGAGTCGGCGAGGCGGTCTGTGGCATGCGATTGAGGGTGGTCTATCTCGACGACCATGTGATCGTGGTCGACAAGCCGTCGGGCATGCCGAGTGTGCCCGCACGTTCCCCGTGTGATCCACCGAGCGTGATCGAACGACTGCGCAGCAGGTTCGGCGCTCCCCATGTCGACGACGATCGCGTGATCGAGGCCGTGCACAGGCTCGACCGCGACACGTCCGGGCTGCTTGTCATCGCGCGCTCACTGGAAGTGCGCAGGTTCCTGGGACGATCGTTCGAGGAGCGGCGGATCGGGAAACGTTACGTTGCGCTCACCGACGGCGAGCTTCGTGTTCCCGGCGGCTGGCATACCCTTCATCTGCCGCTGGGAGTCGACAGTGTCCGTCCACCGCGAAGGCTCGTCTGTCCACTCACCGGCAGACGGGCGACGACCCGTTTCCGGGTGCTTGCCCATGGACGATGTCTGGATGGTCGGGAGACGAGTCTCGTGGCCCTGGAACCTGTGACGGGCAGATCGCACCAATTGCGAGCCCACCTTGCCTGGCTGGGTCGACCGATTCTCGGTGATCGCCTCTACAACCCGATCGTCGACGTTGGGAGGAGTCCGGTCGCCCTCGCCCTGCACGCGACGTGGATCGCCTTCCCTCACAGGCTCTTGGTCCGGCGGGACGACGTCCTCCGGCATGCCGTGGAGATGTTCGACTTTCACAGCCGTCCCGATTTCACCGATCACATCGGTAGGGATCACCCGCTTGGCCGCATTGCCGAATCCTCGGCATGCCTCCAGTAGCGGGAAAACCGTCCCAGATCACGGATCCGTGCATCGTCCACGAACCTCGGCCAGCGGTGAACGGTCACCGGAATGCTCTTGCCGATCGTGCTGACCGTACGCCTCACCATCGGGCAGGAAGTGTCGGCATCGGAGTCCGAACGGCAGCCATGAACGGACGCCCTTGCGGGTATGAC
>JBJTBB010000220.1:0-3589 GCA_046091125.1 Planctomycetaceae bacterium | reverse complement strand
CCCGCGAGCGACGTCACGCTCCGCCAAGACAGCTGCTCCCCGCTGACGGCCTTGGACCGTCGACGGGAGGCTCCTTCCGGGGGCATGAAGGCATCGGAGTCGGATGCGAGAACTTCGTCGAGCAGCGTGGCGGCGTCGCTCCACTGAGCGTCGGCAACCATCCTCAGGGCGTTGCCCAATTGCCTTTGCAGTTGACGATCGGTCGGGAGGTACAAACCGTTTTCAAGGTCAGCCCCATCCTCCCGCTGCTCGTTGGATTCTTCAGCATCCATTCCCGGCAGCTGCGCCCGCATTCCCTGCAGCTGGGCCCGGCCATCCTGACCCCACAGCACGCAAAGCGTTGCAAGACACAGACACCCGACCCAGGTCAGCGATCTGGGAAGGGACGTCGGGGGAGGGTTCGGCAGACCATGGACCCCCGACGAGGCATCCGGGCGGTGGGCCCTGCTTCCCGTCGAGGCGGAGCCATGAAACCGGTGGCCGCCTGTCGCCCTATGCGATTTTTCATCGTTCGCTCGTGGGCAATCATCTCTCACCGTAGGCTCCACTTGGGTACGGTTGGAAACCACCGTCGGAGATCGTAGGACTTGGACGCATCTTGTGACAACCAAACGGTGTCCCGCCCTTCTTCGAGGCCCTTCTGCCCCCCCCAAGCGGGTTGTATGCGGCCTCTAAACCGCGTGAACCCTGTCTTTTTGCGGGCGAAACAAGGATTTTCCATTTGAAATTTCCAAATGGTTGAATCTAATCGGGACCGTTCTGGCGTTTGGCCAGTTTCCTTTGACGCGGCGGGGGTAGCCGTCGCTTACGAAAACAAGCGGAGGTTCGAGTCATGTCGAGCAAGAAGAAGTCGGGACCGAAACCGTTGACCAAGACCGAGATCATGCGGGCACTGTCCGAGGCCACCGGCCTTGCGAAGAAGGACGTGGTCGCCGTGATGGAGGCGCTTGCGTCGGAGATTCAAAAGGCACTCAAGTCTCGTCAGGTTGGAGTGTTCTCCATCCCCGGACTCGTGAAGGTCGAGCGTCGCGATGTTCCTGCCCGTCCTGCCCAGAAGGGCGTGAAGAATCCATTCACCGGAGAGCTGCAGGATCGTCCGGCCAAGCCGGCGAGCGTGAAGGTGCGCGTCCGGGCTCTGAAGAACCTGAAGGCCATGGTTCAGTAGTGGGAACATCGTTCCCGGTCTGAGCCTGGAACCTCTGTCAAAACGCCGAACGCATGAAGGCGGGCGACCCGAGTTGGTTGCCCGCCTTTTTTTGCAATCGCGCGGGCTTTGCACTCGCGCGGGCAGTGGACAGGGCCGGAATCGAACCGGCGACACACGGATTTTCAGTCCGTTGCTCTACCAACTGAGCTACCTGTCCAAATCGTCTGTCCCAACTGGTCCTTCTCAACGAATCTGGTCCATGGCTCCTCGAAGCCTGGCGAACCGCTGAATCGACCAAGCCACACCCTTTCGCACCCGTTGGTAAGTTCCAGCGCCTCTTCTGTCAACGCCCTCGCCTTTCCAACGGGCCGAGCAGAAGCCAGAAAAGAAACCCCGTCAAAAGCGTCAGGCTGTAGGCAACGGACCAGAAATGCACCATTCCGAGGCCACTTTGCCGCCAGGAGTCCCCAGCCAAAAACCGAATGCCGCCGGTGAGTGCTCCACCGATGAGGCCAACCGCAACCGAGATCAGGAGGGCTGCACCGACCGAGAGCGTCCCGACGGAGGCCACGTCCGCCCTGCCATCCGATTCAGAAGCGACTCCTGTGGGTGGGCGGCCATCGGGGACGGAAGCGAAAAACCATCCCGGAGCCGGCGACCTTTCCAGCGGCTCCTCGACGGATGCAACTCGAGCGGAATCGCTTCGGCGTCGACTGACAGAGGTCGTGGGCATTGGAATCGGCTCCGGAGGCGTCCACGGGGCCAGTAGATCCACAACGGCTTTCGCCGACTTGGGCCGCTGGGCCGGATTCTTCGCCATCATCGAACGAATGACTTCTGCAAATCCCGGATCGAGTTGGGGGGCGAGCTGGAGGACATCGGCCGGCTCGTCTTGGATCTGGCGCCGAGCCTTCTCTTGTCGATTTCCCCCCGGGAAAGGGACCGTTCCCGTGACCGCGAAGTAGAGCGTGCAGCCGAGACCATAAATGTCTGCCGACTGCTGAGGACGACCGGGCGAACTGATCTGCTCAGGTGCCATGTAGTCGAACGTGCCGATGATTCGGCCCGATTCGCCGGCGAATCCGTCGCCGAGCGAACCGGCGAGTCCCAGGTCAGCAACCTTCACCCGCCCATCCTCACGAACCAGGATATTTCCCGGTTTGACATCACGATGGACGAGACCGGCGGCATGGGCGTATTCGATTCCCCTCGCAGCCTGTGACGCCACCGACGCGGCGAGCGTGGCATCCATCGGACCGTACTTGTTGACCTGACGCCGCAGATCAAGACCGGGGATGAGTTCCGTCACGAGAAACAACACCTGCCCGTCGTAGCCGGCGTCCAGCGCGTGAACGAGGTTTTCATGGTCCAGGCTGCCGAGCAGTTCGATTTCACGGCGAAACGCAGCCTCGGTTTCATCATTCGCCTTGGCACGCGGCAGCACCTTGACCGCGACGACGCGCCCCATGAACAGGTGACGGGCCTTGAACACCTGTCCCATGCCGCCCTGTCCCACTTCGTCGAGAATGCGGTATTGACCGAGTGTGAGTTTCCGCCTTCCGGCGAGCAATTGCTCGGCCTGAAAACGGGTGAGCAATCCGTTCCGGACGAGTTCGTCCGCCACCATCTCTGCCGTGACATCCGCCGCTGTGCCAATACGGCTGCTCGCGGCCGTGAACGCCGCATCGCACTCTGCCGCCGTGACGAGTTCGCTCGCAACGGCCACCTGACGAAACTTCTGCGGGCTCGTGGGCCGCCGATCAGACGAAGATGACGGCTCGGCCGGTCGGTTGGATTCGTTGGACGCGGTCATGGTTCGTATTCATGCCACAGCCACGAGGCTGGATCGGTCACTCAACACCACTCGGAATGCGGATCGATGGGAAACGGTTGAGCCAAGTCGACGGCGGCCGAGCGCGCAGGTCGACGGCTCGACCGTCGGCCGGATGCCGCAGGATCAGTCGCTTGGCGTGGAGCGCGATCGCATCATCGACGAGCGGAATCCTCGCCCCGTAGCGACGATCCCCGACGATCGGACACCGCCGCTGTGCGAGTTGCCGGCGAAGCTGGTGCTTGCGACCAGTTGCCGGCCGAAGCTCCACAAGCGAGACCTCGCCCGACCGCTGCAGCAGCCGAAGGGTCGTGCTCGCTTCGCGTGGGTCGCCATCCTGCTCGAGGACGTCTGCGGCCCGGGCACGGGTCGACCGAGGCAGTTCCGCCATCTGGTCGTTCCAGGTCATCCATTCGCCGACACGACCTGGAAACCGACCCTCGACGAGGGCGATGTAGGTCTTTTCAACCGATCGCGCCTTGAATTGCTCGGAGAGCGAAGCCGCGGAGGTACGGGTCTTCGCAAACACGACGACGCCGGAAACGGGCTGATCCAATCGACTCACGACCCCAACAAACGGTCGTCCAGCCCCATCAAGAGACGCTGAAGAG
>JBJTBB010000219.1:0-4814 GCA_046091125.1 Planctomycetaceae bacterium | reverse complement strand
ACGGCACGGTGCTCTTCACCGCGACGGCGCTGGACCCTGGTGGTGGCGTACTGGGTCGAGGTCTCTGGCGTTCCGACGGAACGTGGTCGGGAAGGAGTCCCATGCGGCAGGCGGGACGCGGCGGCGCGGTCGTCGCCGATCACGACCGCATCCACGTGTATGCCGACGTCGGCGCCCACATTCATCGCATCGGCCGAACTGGGGTCGAGATCACTGACAAGAAGTGTGCCGGCATTCGTGCCGTCCGTTCCCCACAGTTCCCTGCCATTGACTCCATCATCAGCCGAAAACAGCAGACCGCTTCCGAATGGCGACGCCTGCAGTCCCGTCGCCGAGACGGCATCGCCGAAGGGATGGATTTCCCTCAGGATGCCGATCGCCGCGCCATCACTGGACCAGATCTCCCGACTCTGTCCGTCGAAATTCACGAAATAGACCCGGCCGCCGGAGCCGACGAAGCCGCTGGCGGTAGAGTCGATCGGCCCCACGGGAGCAGTGTTCGTTTCGGATCCGAGGCTTCGCCAGAGCTGCGTGCCGCCGGTACCATCGGCTCTGAAGAAGAGCGCCCCACCGGTCACTGTGAATCCCGTGGGATTCAGAATTGGTATGAAATCGCTCGCGTCACGCCGCCTTAGCGGCCCCGTGCCAGGCGAGGTGCCGTCGGTTGTCCACAACTCCGGAACGGCACCCGACGAGCGGGCTGAGAAGACGGCGCCGTTTCCGAAGCGGGTCAGCTCGCTGGCATCCCCGGTGAACTGGGCCACGAACGTCACGCCGGCGACGGAGTCATACTTCCACAGTTGAGTCCCTACAGCGGTCGAGGCCGTGAAGAGCACGAACGGTGACGTGATACCAGGCCCCTCGACGACTACAAACTCCTGGGGCGACTCGACCGGCGCGTTGGTGAACAGCAGCGGCGCAGTGTTGCCAGGTGTGCCGTCGGTGACCCAGAGGACTCGGGTACCTGGTGCACCAGGTTCATCGGCTACGAACAGGGCGACCGTTCCGAAAACTGTCAGCGGACCGGGGTCGACCGCGACGGGGATTCCCGCCTGGCGGATGGGAATCGTTCCCGACGACGTTCCGTCGGAACGCCAGAGACGTCGAACCAGTTGGCCACCATCAGGGTCCAGCGCCGTCGCGGTGAAGAGCACCGTGCCGTCCGGCAACGCCACGAAGCCGGATGGCTCCGCCTCACCACCGACGAAGATGTCCTTGACCAGGGAGGTTCCCGCCGGCGTTCCGTCGGTCCGCCCCAATTCCCGGCCATGGGTACCATCAGAAGCGGCAAAGTAGACGTGATTGCCGCACGCAGCGAGATCGGTGGGCACGCTCGACTCGGGTCCCCGTTGGATGTCGGCCACGAGCGAGGTGCCTGCGGTCGTACCGTCGGTCACCCACAATTCCCGTCCGGTCGATCCGGCGGTCGAGGAGAAGACGACCAGTTCGGTACCGGCGGTCGTGACGAGTCGCGCGGAATTCAGGACGAACGAGCTGGCGGGGCCGAGGCCTGGGTCTCCGCTGGAAGGCGCCGTGTTGATATCCGCCACGAAGGACGGCACGCCGACCGCGAAGGCGAGGCGCGCTTCGAGCGGCTCGCATGAGGGGGCGGACGGTCCTACCTGTCGCAAGCGACTGCTCCGTGGAGACATCCACCGCTCCCACCGAAGGTACATGACCCGAACCGACTACTCTCCCGCCCGTGCTACGGCCGCGTCAAGCAACGGGTCGGAAGGTGCTCCGAACGGCCGGAGCACGAGCCCGCTTCGGCCCCAATCGTGCCTTCCTCAGAACTGTGCCCGCACGATCCTCGTCTGGCGGCCGAAACGCCAATTCACGAACGCCCTCAGTTCCCCGTCGAAGAAACGGTCAAATCCTCCGCCGAGCGGCGTCACGTAGGCGAATGTGAGCGTGGAGTTCGTGTTCCATTCCAGGTTGCACCCCACCAGGCCGTTGGTGACCGATACGATACCGCGATCATTGCCGAGCGTGTACCCAAAGGCCTCGACCGGCTGAAAGGCGTCCATGGCCTGGTTGACGTGAATCTCCATCATCGGCGAGAAGCCGGTCAGGCCGGAGCCATTCCGCTGAAAGAGCCAATAGCCCGCCGAGAAGCTGAGATACATATAGGTTGGATAGAACACGCGGCCTGCACTCGCCAATTCCTTCTCACTGATGCCGGTCTGAAGATCCGGATTGACGTAAACGGGACTGCCGTTGGTATCGACGTCCATCTGAAGCATGGACTGGCTGAAAAATCGCTCCGTCGGAGCCCAGACGGCGCCCACGAACGGCAGCAAGTGGACTGACTGATTCTCGACGAAAACGAGATTCAGGGGCTGATCGTTCTGGTTCGTCCCGCGGATGAAGGTCGACTGAGCCGTCGGCAGAAAGACCTGCGTTCCGGCGCTGACGCCCCATTCATCCTGCCGAACGAGGAATGACTTGAAGATCACCGACATGTTGCCGAATTCGACGTCGCGGTATTCGGTCACGCCCCCACATGCCCCTCCTTCGACCGCCTGCATGTTGGACAGGGTCCCTGCGAAGGGCGTACGGACCTCGATGCTCGTCCAGTTGTCGAAGAACGTTTTCTCGAAGCCGGGAACGAACCGGTTCACGTCCGCGCGTTCCGCCGAGCTGTTGGCGTGGTGGAAATAGCTGTAGTTGAAATAGACACGATCCCGCGGGATCGGGCTCGAGTTCTCGACCATCTTCACGAATCCGACGTTCAACCCCGGCAGGAGCGCCGCCGTGTCGACGTTGACGACGTAGTTGTAGAAGAGGAAGGCGTCCTGGGTCGGCTGAATGAGACTGCTGCCGCGGATCGCACCCGACGTCGACGGATCGTAGATGGTCTGTGGGTCCTGACCGGCGTACTGGCCGGTGTTGAGGGCGGGGTTGTTGGCGAATTGGTCGTCCACCGCGGCGGTGTATGAGTCGGGCGAGAGGACGGGAGTGATTCCGGCTCCCGGTGACGAACCGCCGACGGCGAGGATCGCAGGCTGACTGCCCGGCACCTGTCCGATCGTGACGGCCGGAAGGATGAACGACGGATATCCGGCGGCCTGGATGGACTGCACGCTGTTGAAGGCCGAGTCGGTGATGGTGTTGATGGTGGACGGCCCCGGGCCCTCGAGGAATCCAGCCGCGTTGGGGCCGACCAGATCGGTCGAGATCACGACGAGCCGACCGACCGAAACCTGGCTCGTTCCGATCGACGTCGGACACTGGCCGTCACCGATGAAACCAGGCGTGTCCGAAACCGATTCTCCCAAGCCCCCGGCGTCGATGTCGGCGAGTTCTTCGGCGAGATCCGGTGCCTGGACCGGCGGTGCGGGTGCCGGCGCGGTCCCCTGCCCTCGCGAGACCGTCTGCATCGCAAACAGGATGGCGAACGCTGCGGTCATGATCCCCGATCGCCACATCGACCGGCTACCCGGCTCGTGATCGACCATGACTGACGAATCCTGTGTGGCGTCGATGCGAATCGTTGACGGTTTTGGTGATTGCGAGGGCGACCCAACGGTGATGAGACCCCAAGCGGTCCCGTCGACAGCCGCCATCCCTCTGACGGTTTGATCGAACCGGGCGGCGGTGCCCGTTGAATGCAGCCCCTCCGGATCGGTTCACCCTGCCGTGGCAGGACCGACTCCGGCGGGCTGGGAAAACCCTGCGGCCCTGCCCGGCCGCGATTCAAGGGTCCGACCAGGGCTTTCCTGAGGCGAAGGCGGCGCGATGGCGCTCGAAGGTGGCTCGATCGTCGATCCCCTTGGCCAGACTGATCGCCTCGTCGATACGGCGCAGGGCCTCCTCAGTCCGACCGTCCCTGGCGAGGGCCACCGCGAGGGTGTCGAGCGACTGTGCTCGCGACGTCTCATCGCTTCCCGCGAGTGTCATCGCTTCCTCGGCGAGCGCCTTTGAACGGCTGGCGGCACCAACCACCGTCGGTTCGACGGTGGCCAGATACCAGGCCAGCGAATTCACGACGTCCCACCTCGCGATCCCCTTCACGCTCGGTGGCGGCTCGAGTTCGTAGAGCCCTTCGAGCCGCGTGAGAAGAGGGATGCACTCCTCGGGTCGGCCGGCATCGGACGCCTGTGTCTGGAGATCCCAGAGCGTGGCGGCCAGTGTGTCCGGGTCGTCGATGATCGCCGCCGCGTAGGCCTCGCCAGCCGCCGCGAAGGCACCCTCTCGCTCCAACCGGACGGCCTCCCTGCGGTGCTGTTCGATCGCCTCGTCCGACACGTTCGCCGTTGGCCGGACATCCGGACCCGGCTGCTCACGACCGCCGTTCCAAGATATTCCGAACCAGACGGCCGCGGCACCCGCCGCCAGGAAGCAGGTCGTGAGTGCGGCCAGGAGAACGGCACGAGTCTGGCGGTTCGATCCACCCGTCTCGCACAGGAGCCGGGCAGCTTCTTGCGAAGCGGCCGGGGCGGCGCCGGACTTCACCGCATGCTCGAGCGCATCGATGAAGTCGGAGCAAGTCGGAAATCGAGCCGAAGGATCGAAGCTCGTCGCACGGGCGAGCACCGCCGACTCTGCCTCGGAGAGCCCGGGAAACGTCAGCCCCCCGTCGAGCTTGGCCCGCAGGATGGGCACGGGCCGCACATCCGTGAACGGAAGACGGCCGCGGTGCATCTCGAAGCAGGAGATCGCGAGCGAGTACTGATCGGTCGAGGGCGATGGATCATGCGGCGGCTGGAGCAGCTCCGGCGCCGCGTAGGCGAGACTCGCCATATTGGTGTTCGTCGCCCGCACCTCTCCCTGCAGGCGGGCGAGTCCAAAATCGCAGACCTGCACCGCCTCCC
>JBJTBB010000218.1:0-3372 GCA_046091125.1 Planctomycetaceae bacterium | reverse complement strand
GCTGGGCCGCGCTTGAAGACCCCGGCGGCGATTGGGGTGCGGCCGAGCGATCGAGGCGCCGGGACGAGAAAGCTGCCGCTCAACCGGGTTTTGGCGCCAAAGCTCGCCCCGTGTGTCGAAAACCGGGTGCCTGCAGCGCTATTCACCGGCGTCTCCTGACTTTCCGCCAGGTTTGCCGACCCCGTTCCGGCCGCCCCATTCACCGCTCCTCAGATCCCCACTCTCCTGGCCCCCGAGTTTCGCGCAGGAAATCGGGGCGTGGGTCCGACGAGCGCGCATCCACCGGCGAGCCATCCCGAGCGTGCCGTATTCCGGGCGCCGCGTCCCCTTTTAACCATGCTTCAGGATCGGCGACGTTTCAGCCGAACTTCCGCGCGCCGTCGAGCCCGTGCACCGAGACTCGAGACAACTCCGCCGCGCTCGGGGGTGCCCTCGCCGCCGATTCCTACCCGCGGCTGGGCGAATGACGAGCGGACTCCGGCCGCAAAAGATGGACACCGCCAAGGTAGCGGAATTGGACATGAAGAAGCGACTCGCCGACTTCAACATCCGCATTTCTGCCGACCACAACCGCAGGAATCCAGATGTGTCGCCGCGGAATTGCCAAACCGGTTCCATTTCTTCTTCATCTTCTTTCCTACTCCTCTATTTCTAGAGATAGGGGGTAGGTGGGGTGTCACGACCACAGGACTCCTCCTGACCGCTGATACCTAGAAAAAAGCGGCACAGGTTTCCCCGTGCCGCTCTTCGCTTGTCGCCCGCACGTAGGGGCGGAAGACGCAACCGACTTGTTGATTGCCCGGCTCCCTGGGAAGGTCAGGGCGGCGAAGCCGACTGGCGATCAAGTCTCGGCTTACTTGGCCGCTCCGACTCGGAGCACCTCCGCCTCGGCCTTCGGTCCGCCCTGGCAACGAAGCTCGAATCCGCCGTCTGTCTTGCGGTATTCCACTGGACCGTGCTCGGGAACGACTGTGTTCCGAATCGCATCTGGTCCGTGTCGCTGAGCCTCGATAGCCAAGAGCAGGAGCGTCACTCTCGCTTCATGCCGTCCCGCAGTTTCGGTGACCTTGGCGATGGCGGGGAGGAACAGCGACGAAAGGAATCGCTCCGGGGCTTTGGCCATGGTCGCCTCTTGGAAGTCGTTCCAGTCCCGCTCGGCAGGAGGACGGTCAGCGATCTCAGCCATCCGGCTGTAGTCCGCCCGTAGGATTCCGAGCGAGTCACGAACGTCAGCGATGGAGAGATCCGTGCGCGGAGTGACGGGCCCAGATCCATCCTGCCCGATCGCTTTCAGAATCGCGGTGAAGACGGCCGTACCCTCACGAGGGTCATCCAGCCGATCAGCCGAGACATCGATGACACCTTCGATCCACTCCCCCATCATCCGCCCTTCGGATCGCACGCAGTCCGAGACGGAAGGCAAGCGCCGAAGCGTCGTGATCGCCGTGACGGTCGCGTCCAATTGCCCCGGGGTGAGACCCGTCAGATGAGCGGCCAACACGTCGACCGCTCCGCTCTCGATAGCCCGGCCAACCAGCGACGACACGATGAGCGAGTCGCGGCCGCAGTCGCGGGCGAGATGGAACACATCCAGGATGTCGGAGACGGCACCGTCCGGGTCTCCGGCCGCGAACCGCATACGCGCCCGCACCAGCGCCGCCCTCGCGAGTTCCCGGGCGGCCTGGAGGTGGGGCAAAAGCCCTTCCGGCCCCTCGTCGTAGGCGATGATCCAATCGCATTCGGCCATTCCTTGGGCGCGATGCAGCGCACGGAGCGCGTTGTCGAAGCGGGCGACGATTGGTTGGAGGTCGGCGCCAACGGGGCCGGGCGCCGATTCGACCGCCGCGTCATAGGCGGCCTTTTCATGTTCCGAGAGCTTCGGCAGCACGGCGAACGCCTGCCAGTAGACGACGGCGGCGTTGGCTTCGGCCGTAGCAAGCGTCGAGTGACTCTCCGCGGCGGAGACGCGCTCGTCGGACAGCGTCCCGGCGACGAGTGCCCACAGCATGACCATCCGGCGGCAGCGTCTCATCTTTGCAGCTCCTTCAGAAGGGATCGCGGATAGGGAGGCTCGACCGGGAGCCACTGACGATCCCGGCAAAGTAGAGCATCGAAAGCGGCGTCGGACTTGGCGAACGCGGACTCGTATTCGTAGAGCGTGGGTGGTTGTTCGCGATCGAACGCTGGAGCCTTCGCCGGGGCCGAGGCGGCCCCAGCCGCATCGACGGCCATGCGGAGATCGTCCACGGATTCGGATGACGGACGCGAGGAGAAGAGGATCATGCCAACGACGACCAAGACACTCGCAGCCGCCACGCCCACCCCCAGTCGGACCATCAACCGAGAAGGCATCCTCCGAGACATCGGCCGGGGAGGAAGGCTGTTCCGGGCACCGGCCGTTCGGTCGTGGATCACCGCCGCCGGCGCGGACGCATCGGGGCGACCATCCCGCAGCACTCCGCACAGGGAGACCAGTTCGTCATGCCGGGCAGCGCAGGCGGGACATCGCTCCAGATGACGGCGCACTGCGTCTCGCTCCCCGGTCGGCAGGCACCCTGCGGCCAGCAGTGCGATCGGCTCGTCGAAGCGGCTGCAGTCGGATAGGTGATCGGTCATGGAACGGCTCACGTGTTGGATGTCGGTGATTCCCCGGGGCGGGGCAAAAGGTTCGCGCCTGTCTTCCCGAGTCGCAGTTTCTCCAGAGCGTGATGCAATCGGGACTTGACGGTACCGAGGGGGCAGCCGATCAGCGTGGCGATCTCATCGAGCGACGCACCGGCGAAAAAACGAAGCTCCAGCACCGTTCGATGATCGTCGGGAAGCGACGCCAACGCCGCCTGGACGAGGCGGGCCTCCTCCGCCCTCGCTGCATTTGCGGAAGGTCCGATCTCGTGAGCCGGTCGTTCACGGGCAACCTGATCAGCGCTGACTGACGGCCGAGCCTTTCGCCGGCTTTTGAGAAAACGGTGCCGCAGGATGCCGTAGAGCCACGTGGAGAACCGGCATCGCCCGTCAAACCGCGGGAGTGAGCGCCAGGCCTCCAGAAGAGTCTCCTGGGCGAGATCCTCGGCCTCGTGGTCGTCGCGGCACAGGGCCCGCGCGCACCGCCACAGCGGCTCGGCATGGCGTTCTACAATCACGTCGAACGCGTCTGCATCGCCGGCGGATGCCCGACGGAGAAGTTCGGATTCGTCGATTAGACGCGCACCTTTGGCGGAAGGGGGGGGCGACTGCCCTGATCGCCCGCCCCAAAAGGGGTTGAGTCGCCGGCAGGCACACTCCGACTCCGGGAAACACTGGGGAATCCTCGTTGCTTCGGGCGAGCTTCATGGAATGGCCGCCACCATTTCCCGTCCGGATTATTCCCCGGTT
>JBJTBB010000217.1:0-3929 GCA_046091125.1 Planctomycetaceae bacterium | reverse complement strand
CTACTGATCGTCGTCTGAGCATCTCCGGACAGCCCATTGGATCCGTCACAGGCGGCGAGTGACCCTCGCGGCATGATGCGCCGATGGTGTGACCGGTGATGGCCTTCGCGAGATCAGGTTTCAAAACCTGAGACAGGTTTCATAGTCGAGACAGGCTTCAAAACTTGAGAAAGGACTAGTTTTCTTCATGCCACCGCCAAGGGCGAAAGCGTCCAAATTCGCCAAAAAGAAGGCAAAGCCGCGTCCGAAGGTCAAGCGGAAGGATCCCATCTTCGTCGATGGTGTCCGCCCGAGACCGATGTATGTCGATTACAAAAACCTTGAACTGCTCGGAAAGGTGATCAACCGACAGGGCAAGCTGCTCTCCCGGAGAAAAACGGGGTGCATGGCGGTCAGCCAGCACGCCGTCACGGCGGCCATCAAGCGGGCACGCTTCATGGCACTGCTGCCCTACGTTGGTGAGTGACATGCATTCATTCATGGCGGTCGTTCGTCCAGTCACGACGAACGGCCGCCATATTTTTTGCGCGAGTGTGATGGCATCTATCGGCCCTCTCGCACGGCATGCCTGTCGATCGGAATGAGTCCCATGGGTGCAGAAGCATCGGTTTTCCGCACCTCGCGACGTGTCGAATTTCGCGACACGGACGCCGCCGGGCTCGCCCACTTTTCAGTGTTTTTCGTCTGGATGGAATCGGTCGAACATGAGTTTTGGCGGCATCTTGGGGAGCCGCTGGTCATGCCGCTTGGCCCGACCCATCAAGCCGGCGTCGTTACGCACCCTCGACCGTCGACGGGTGGCGACATCGTCAGCTGGCCGCGGGTGGCGGCGGCGTGTGACTACGAAGGCGCCGTGCGATTCGGGGACGTGTTGGCCGTGGAGCTTGCGGTTGAACGCGTCGGACGGACGAGTGTTCGCTTCGGCTTCCGCTTCGCCATTGGTTCGCAGACCGTCGCCATTGGCAGCATGACCGCGGTGCGGTGCATCCTCCGGCCGGGTGAACGTCCGGAGCCGGTACGGATCCCGGAGGTGTTGCGGGAGCGACTCGAGGCCCATCGGACCACGGCATCGAAGCCAGCGCCCGGATCGGCCGATTGACCAGCGTCCGGCGAGAGGTCAGTTGATGCTTCAAGCGATCTCCGTCACGAAACGATACGTCGGTCCCGGAGGAGATCTAACGGTTCTCAACGGCATCGATCTGTCCGTGGCCGACGGCCATCGACTGGTGGGCATGGGGGCGAGCGGATCTGGAAAAAGTACGCTTCTCGCGATTCTCGGCACGCTCGAGACACCGACGTCTGGTCGGATCGCCCTGGATGGCGAGGACGTCTGGAGCGAGTCGGCGGAGATCGATCCTGCGAGTCGGGCGCGATTCCGCAATCAGAAGATCGGGTTCATCTTCCAGGAGCATTATCTCCTCGGCGGCTGTACGGCGGTCGACAACGTGCTCTTGCCGGTATTGGCGACACGGTCGGTCGACGCCGACGCGCTTTGCAGGGCGGAGCTTCTGCTCGATCGGGTCGGACTGTCGCAGAGGATGCGGCACGCTCCCTCACAGCTCTCGGGGGGCGAGAGGCAGCGGGTGGCCGTGGCACGATCCTTGATCATGAGGCCCAGGCTGGTGCTGGCCGATGAGCCGACCGGTCAACTCGACGCCGCGTCGGGCATGGCGGTCGCCGACCTGCTCGTCGACCTGACGGCCGACGCGGGGGCGATGCTGATCGTCGTGACGCACTCCGAAGGGCTCGCGAGACGACTGTGCGCAGACGGTCGGGGCCGGGTCGCCCGGTTGGTGGAGGGGCGGCTCGAGCAGGCATGACCGGCGACCGTGTCGGGCCACGCTCCGCCGCATGATTCGGCCATGGGGTCAGAGGTTGCGTCACGAGGCTTTCGGATGGGCTCAACGTGGGATCGCGAACGTGAGGAGGGCCAGGCTTGCGTGTCAGGCGGTGACGAACCGGCCCGCGGCTCGCTGCGATCGCTCACCGGACTTGCACGGCGGTTGTGCGTGGGGTGGTGGAAGAGTCTGCTCCCTCTCGCCATCTCGACGGCCATCCTCTCGGCGGTGATCGGCGGCGCAGTGGGCGTGGGAGATTCTGTGCAGCGGGGGCTCCTCGACCGGGCGACCTCACGCATCGGTCGCCTGGGCGCCGTGGTCGTCACGGGACGATTTTTTCGGGATGCGCTGGCCGAGGAGTTGTCGGCCAAGGTTCCCCCCGACGAGATCGAGCGGCTCGTCCCTGCGATCGTCCTCGAACTGTCTGCGGAGGCCACGGCCGACGCATCGCGTTCGAAGGGCGAAGGGGTGGTCGCCGGGAGACGTCGGACCACGGCGACGATTCTGGCATGCAACAACCCGGCCGATCTTGGGTGGCCATGGCCGCACGACCAGCTGACCGCGGACAGCGTGGCGGTCAATAGCGTGCTCGCATCCCGGTTGGGGATCGATGATGGCGATTCGATCGTGCTTCGGACCGTCGCCAGGTCGCCGGTGGCGCCCGACAGTCCGCTTGGCCGTCGAGACGCCGATCCACTCAGCCGCAGGATGACCGTCGCTGCCGTGATCCCGACCGATGGAATCGGGGGATTCAGCCTCTCCCCTTCGCAGGTCGACCGACCACTCGTGATCGCCCCGCTCGCATCGGTGGCGAAGATGTTTCGCGAGTCAGATGCCGCCAACGCCATCCTGGCGGTCCTCCGTCCGGAGGCGACCGATGCGGCGGCCTCCCGCGCAGCGGCGTCGTGGATCGATGCCCACCTGCGTCCGTCGGCAGTGGACTTGGGAATCGAGATGCGAAAGGACGCGAAGGGAGTCGTCAGGGTGTCGTCGACGAGCCTGGTCCTCCCCCCGGAGGTCGATCGTGCCGCGTCTGCGGTGCTCGGTCCACTCGGGGGCGTTCCGTCGCTCGTCCTCCTCGCCAATGCCATCGGCGTCGAGGAGGGCGGCAGCGTGCCTTATTCGACGATCGCAGGGTGTGCCTCCCCTTCCCTCCCCTTCGGCGATCTCACGACAGTCGATGGAAGTGTCATCGACCCGATCGGTGACGATGAGATCGTGATCGATCGCTGGCTGGCCGACGATCTCGCACGACAGGGCAGCCCCGTGGCCGTCGGCGAGCGTCTCCATTTGAAGTGGTTCGCTCCGGAGACGCTGCATGGGCGAGTCGATGAGCGGTCTTGTGACCTCGAGGTCGCAGCCATCGTCGAGATGGATGGCGCTGCCATCGAGCGGTCGTTCGTGCCGGACGTGGCGGGGGTTACCGACGAGGCGTCGATCGCCGATTGGGACCCCCCATTCCCTTTCGACGCGAGCCGTGTACGGTCATCACCTCCCGACGATGCGGATGACCGTTATTGGAAACAGTACGGCGCGACTCCCAAGGCGTTCGTCTCGTTGAAGGATGCCAGGGAGATGGGGGCTGGGCGTTTCGGCCAGACCACAGCCTGGCATGTTCGAGCGCCGGAGGATGGTTCGGTTCATGCCATCGCCAGGAGCATTGCGAACGAGGTCGATCCCGCGATCATGGGCTTCGCAGCCCGGCCGGTTCTGGCGGAGGCGATCGCGGCGTCGAGGGGATCGACGCCCTTCGGCGGTCTCTTTGGGGCGTTGTCGGCCTATCTCGTGGCAGCGGTCCTGATGCTCGTGTGGCTGCTGACCTCGTTGTTGGTGGTCGCGCGGCGACACGAGATCGGCGTGCTCTCCGCGGTCGGATGGTCCAGGCAGCGCATCACGGCTCTGGTGTGGTTGGTGCTCGGAGGCTCGGCGAGTCTCGGGGCGATCGCCGGTGCCGCGATGGGGCCGTTTTGGACGGCCATCCTCGTGGCGTGGCTGTCGAGACGGTGGCAGGGTGTTGCCGGCGGGGCGTCCGCAGGGAGGCTGGCGGCGGCCGTCGATGCCGTCAGGCACACACTCGCCACCAGCCAGCCC
>JBJTBB010000216.1:0-3720 GCA_046091125.1 Planctomycetaceae bacterium | reverse complement strand
CCGACGCCGCCGAGGTACTTCGCCTTTCCGCGGATGGTGACGGCATTTCCAATGGAAAATCCCTTGCCGCAGATCTCACAGGACCGTGCCACGATATCCCACCTTTCAATACCCGGGCCAGATTTCGACGAACTCTTGAATGCTGCAATCCTGCCCGATGCGGCGGCCAGATTGCCCCGCACCAAGCCCGAACGAGATTTCCATTCGTCTCATTCGCTCTCGATCGGATCGCTCGGACCCTACTGGCCGAACACGACACCGAAACTCGACCGACCCGTGGCCCCATTCGATTGGGATCATCCGCGAGAATCGCCGAGAATGCGTGTCGTAAGAGGGTATTCGGTCACCCGCTCGCGTGCAAGGAGTCCTGAGCTGCCTCCGGTTCGTCACCGATGGGCGGCCGGAAGGAAACCAAGACGATCAGGAAGGCCCCAATCACGAGCCATGAGTCGGCCAAGTTGAAAATCGGCCAGTCGATGACTCCCTCGAGCCGGAAGTGGATCCAGTCCCGAACGGCGAGGACGGGTTGCCCGACTCGATGCGGCGGAGCATGCCACCTGAGAGCCGGCAGACCTAACCGGTCGTACAGGTTGCCGAGAATCCCTCCGAGAATCAGCCCCAGAGCCACCAGAAGTCGCAGGTCACCGCGTGTCGAAGGTCTCGCCACCATGATGACGATGAATCCGGCCGCGATGACGGAGATAATGGCGAATAAAACACCAAAACCCTGGCCGATACCGAAGACGGCACCCTCATTGAGGCTGGTTTCGATCCAGAGCATGCCTGGAACGACTGTCACGGGAGGGCTTCGGCCGGGCATGCCGAGGCTTGAAAACGCCAGGGACTTGCTGAGGAGGTCGGCAAACAATGCCGAACCGCCGAGCAATGCGAATAGGATCCATCGGCCCATGGCAAAACGACTTTCGCGATGATGGCCGGGGCCCGCAGAGTCTCCAGGCTGCCGGCTACCTCGGATTTCGCGGGCGATAGGTCGTGCCGCGTTGCTCTTCGCGCTCTGCGCACTTGATGCAGAGCGATGCGAAGGGAATGGCTTCCAAACGCTTGCGGGCGATCAAGCCCTCGCATTCCTCGCAGATCCCATAGCGACGTGCCTGGATCCGTTCGAGAGCGTGTTCCACGGCCTCGAGCGTTCCTTCTTCCGTCGCCATCAGGCTGAGAGTGAATTCCTGTTCAAAGGCGTCAGATCCAAGATCGGCCATATGAAGAGGCACGGTCGAGAGGTTCCCATCGCCATCGGCCGCCGTCCTCCTCAGGGCGGCGTCGGCCATCGTGGTAACATCCCCCCGAAGCCTGGCCCGAATATCGAGAAGAGCTTTTTTAAATGGCTTGCTCTCCGATGCCCGCATGCCCGCTTTCATGCGTTGGTTCTCCGCCTTTTAGTCCGAACGTTCTCAATAGTTATAATCGATTCTCACGGAGCCTGTCAAACTGGCAGTCGAATTCTGGCCGGAGCACGTTTGGAAAGATTCTCTCAGGCAGCCGATACTCGCAAGAATACGTCGGTCCCGTCGACTTGAGCATCAGGGGACAGGTGTCCGCCACAGACGGCGTTCCCTCGCGATTCCAAGAACCTCCCAACGTTCGAGCTTGCCGTGCCCGTCGCGTCCCGCACTGAACTCGCTTTTCAACAGTGCATTTCGCCTCGATGCGGTGGCACTTTTTCGGTCGATGAAGTGCTGACGGCCTGTCCGGCCTGCGGCAATCTGCTCGATGTCGAATATGACTGGGAACGCCTGAGACCCCCCAACTCATTCGAATTTTTCGAACGCAAGTGGATGCGTCGGAGTGATCCGCTCGCGTTCAGCGGCGTCTGGCGGTTCCACGAATTGCTCCCCTACGCGCCGCGCGAGAGCGTGGTCACGATCGGCGAGGGGCAGACGTTGTGCGCTCCATCCGATGGAGTGGCCGCGTTCGTGGGGCTGAATCCCGGGCGACTCCACCTGCAGTACGAGGGCCTCAACCCCTCTGGCTCATTCAAGGACAACGGGATGAGCGCCGCCTTCACGCACGCCCGAATGATCGGTGCCCGCAGGGCGGCGTGTGCCTCCACCGGCAATACGAGTGCCTCGCTCGCGGTCTACTGCGCGGTCACCCGGCTGATGCGGGGCATCATCTTCATCGGCTCGGGCAAGATTTCCTACGGCAAGCTCTCGCAGGCACTCGACTACGGTGCCCTGACCATCCAGATAGCCGGCGATTTCGACGACGCCATGGCACGCGTGAAGGAGGTTTCCGGAAAGCTCGGCATCTACCTGGTCAATAGCGTCAATCCCTTCCGGCTCGAGGGGCAAAAGACGATCATGTTCCGCGTGTTGGAATCACTCGGCTGGGATCCGCCAGACTGGATCGTCGTGCCGGGCGGTAATCTCGGAAATTCAAGCGCCTTCGGCAAAGCGTTCGCCGAGTTGCGGAAACTTGGGCTCATCGATCGCATCCCGCGTCTGGCGGTGATCAACGCGGCCGGTGCAAGTACTTTGTACGAGTTGTACACCCGTCGCGGGCTCCGCTGGGCGGGTGGCATGGCGGATCTCGCCCCGGCGTGCCATTACTACGACGAACTCGATCGTGATAACAAGCGGGCCGACACGATCGCCAGTGCCATCGAGATCAACAGGCCGGTCAACCTCACGAAGTGCCTGCGGGCCCTCGAGGTCTGCGACGGGGTCGTTCGCGAGGTCTCCGAGCAGGAGATTCTCGATGCGAAGGCTCAGGTGGGAGCCGGGGGACTCGGCTGCGAGCCCGCCAGCGCTGCGAGCGTCGCGGGCGCAAGGCAGTTGGTCGCTGAGGGAGTGATCGGACGGGATGAGCGGGTTGTCTGCATCCTCACTGGCCATCAACTCAAGGACCCGACCGCCACAGTCGCGTACCACACGACCGATCAGAAGCTGTTCAACGAGGTGCTTGGTAGCCGTGGAGTCACGCGGGCCAGTTACGCCAACCGGTCCGTGAGCGTCGGCAATCGGCTCGACGAGATCGTCCAGGCGATCGACCTCTACGGCTGATCCGGCCACGATCGGATGCGGCCAATCGGCACCTTCGAGGACAAGGAGCGAAATATGTCTGCCGGGAGTATCCGTCTTGCGGTGCATGGGGCCGCCGGTCGGATGGGACGACGCATCGTGGCCTGTGCGGCTGCGGATCCTCGCTGGAAGCTCGTGGCGGCTCTCGAACGATCCAGCTGTCCGCACTGTGGGGAGGATGCCGGCGTGCTCGCAGGGGTCGCCAAGGCCGACGTGCCGATCTCGTCACGGTGGGATGCCGCTGCGGATGTTCTGATCGACTTCTCACTGCCGGGAGCCGTCGGGCCGATCGCTTTCCTTGCCGCCGAGCGTCGGGTGCCACTGGTGGTGGCGACCACCGGCCTCGAGCCGAAGGAGCAACACGCGATCGTGGAAGTGAGCCGGTCTGTCGCCGTTTTGCAGTCGCCCAGCATGAGCCTCGCGGTCAACGTGGCGATGGATCTTGTGGCCCGTGCAGGTCGGCTCCTCTCGGCGGTGGCCGGTCGGACGGATGTCGAGATCATCGAATGCCATCACCGTCACAAGGAGGACGCTCCCAGCGGTACGGCCCTAAAGTTCGGCAGGATCGTTGGCGAGGCGATGCTGCATGCGCATCCACGCGGTCCGCAGCGCGAGGCCCACGGACGGAGCGGTCGGGTCGGAGCTCGACCGGCCGGCGAAATTGGATATCACGCCGTGC
>JBJTBB010000215.1:0-6889 GCA_046091125.1 Planctomycetaceae bacterium | reverse complement strand
TCCGGAGCGAACCAGCGAGCGCTCCTCAGGTCCCCTGCGGAAATCCGCCCATCGGATCGAGATGCCTCCGTGCCTTCCTCTACACCCACGTGCGCCCCCGGTTGCAGGATGGACGCATCCTACTCGCCGATTGCTCGCTCGAGTGGCAGGAGCACGTCGGACTCCTCCTCGTCCTCGAAGGGATCGAAATCATCGTCGAAGGGGCCGAAGGCAACAGGATGACGATGGACCATTCCTGAAAAGAGGTGGAAGCGGCCGTCAGGGAACGATCGGCGGGAGTTCATGGCGACGGATCTCGCAAAGGGGCGCGGGCGAGCGACTCCTCCACTCCACAATCGCCCCCTGACAGAATCAAATTTCTGCGTCAAACGCGGTCAAAACCCAAAATCGACCAGTGGGAAATTCCGTTTTCGAGTCGCTTGACATCGCCCCAAACATGACCGCCCACGACACCCCTCTTAAGGGTTGTATGGCTGGCGGTGCGGTTCGATCCGCCTCGGGCCGGGCCGCCGCGATCGAGAAAGGCCTTTGGGGCGCTATACTGCCCGACCCGGATTACGCGATCGCTGTCAAACGGGAGATGTCTTCACGCATGGGCACGGCAGCCACAGCCTCCGTCGAGGCCGATGATCCCTGGTTTCAGGACCGATTCGCCCAGAGGATCGGCGGGGCGAACTATGGCAAGGGCACGGAGATCTACAAGTTCGAACTGATCAAGCGAGCCAAGCGTCAGGCTCTGGCCGATCATCCCGAGAGACGCCTTCTCGACTTCGGCATCGGTGAAAACGACGAAATGGCTCCCGAAAGCGTCCGGGCGGTGATGCGGCGGGAAATCGACCGGAAGGAGAACCGAGGCTACGCGGACAACGGCATCGCGGCCTTCAAGGAGGCCGCCGCCCGCTTCATGGCCCGGGAATTCGGCGTAGCGATCGATCCAGTCACCGAGGTCAATCACTGCATCGGTTCGAAGACCGCCTACGCGATGCTCCCGGCAGCCTTCATCAACCCCGGCGACGTGACACTCATGACGGTGCCCGGGTACCCGGTGGCGGGAACGGCCACGCGTTGGTTTGGCGGCGAGGTGCACAGACTGCCGCTGACGCCAGAGAACGGTTTTTTGCCCGATCTCGATGGTATTCCGCCGGAGGTGCTCTCCCGGACGAAACTGCTCGTGCTCTGCTACCCCAACAGCCCCACCGGACGTTCGGCTAACCGTGGTTTCTACGAGAGGGTGGTGGCCTTCGCACGACGGCACCGGATCATCGTCGTGCAGGATGCCGCCCACATCATGCTTTCCTACGACGAGCCGCCGCTGTCGTTCCTTTCGGTGCCCGGGGCGAAGGAGGTCGGCGTCGAAGTGCACTCGATGTCGAAGGGTTTCCACATGATCGGCTGGCGGATGGGATGGGTCTGCGGCCATCGCACGCTCGTGCAAGCCTTCGCCGACGTGAAGGACAACTGCGATTCGGGGCAGTTCATGGCGATCCAGAAGGCGGCAGCCGCGGCGCTCGACGACCCGGCAATTCCCGTGCAGGTGCGGGAGAAGTATCGCCGGAGGCTGGAAAAGCTCGTTGGCGTCCTGCGGAGCTGCGGCTTCCGGTGCACCATGCCGGGTGGCACCTATTTCCTGTACACGAGAAGCCCCAGCGCGGCTGGCGATCTGACCTTCAACACGGCGCAGGAGGCCAGTCAGTACCTTATCCGCGAGCGTTCGATTTGCACCGTTCCCTGGGATGATGCGGGGCCCCATCTCCGGTGCTCGGTGACCTACGAAGCCGCCGACGAGGCCGCTGAAGATGAACTGATGGCTGAGACACACGCCCGACTCAAGGACGCCCGGCTGCGGTTCGACGCGTGAGCGAGCCAAGCCGATCCGAGCCAGGTGCATGGCTTATACTCGCCGACGTCCACCGCGGCCCGGTGTTGTCCGTTCGCACACGTTCCCAATGAACCGTTGACAGGAGTCTCTCATGGCCCGCCCGCTCTTCCTGACCACGCTGGTCCTGCTCGTCGTCATCATCGTGCCGTTTTCCGGTTGCGGCGGTGCGAAGAAGAAAGGGGGGTCGCTGACGATCGGGCAGCAGCTCGAAAAGGCGAAAATTGAGAAGGACGGACAGAAGAAGGCCGTGGCCCTCATGAAGATCGCCCGCGGTCAATCCAAAGCCGGTGACAAGTCGGGGGCTGCGAACACCGCGAGGGACGCTTTTGAGTCACTGCCAAAAGAGGGAGATGCGGGGGTTCTCGCCCCACGATTCGTCGAGATAGCCGGTTTTCTCGCTTCGATCGGCGAAAAGACGAAGGCCAAGGAGGCTCTCGGACATGCGGAGAAGATGGTCGATGGGATCCCGGACAAGGTCCGTCAGGCGGACGTGCTCGCCGATATCGGTGGGATTTTTGCCGATCGTTCCGGGGGGCTCGGCGATCAGAAGGCCGCAGCCGCGATTTTCGAGCGGGCCGAGAAGGTGGCCGAAGAGGTCGAGGAGCGATTCCGAGGACAGGCCCTCGCGGCGGTGGCCCTGGGGTACACGAAGGGTGGACTGAAGGATCGTGCCGCGGCGATGGTCGAAAAGCTCGAGGCGAGTGGCAAGGGTCTCGAGGATACGCGTGCCAAGGCGGAGACGCTGGCGGTAGCCGCGACCGTGCGTTTTCAGACGGGCACCGCCGAGGCAGCCAAGGCACTGCTGGAAGAGGCCTCGAAGGAGGCGGAAGCCGTGCAGAGTTCCGAGAGCCGAACCTATGCCCTGCTTGCGGTGGCACGCGCGATGGTCGATGTCGACGACAAGCCGGCCGCCAAGAAGATGCTCGACAAGGCCTATGCGGCGGCCAACAAGGTCGGCGACCCCACGCAGCGCGAGCAGGCCCTCGCGAAGGTGGCCACGGAGATGGATGGACTCAAGTAGTCGGACAGTCCACTCAATCGCTCCCGATGACCGACACGTTCATCCTGAGCCGGCCGATCGGCCGCTGTCGGATGCGCCCAGTTCGTATCCGGCCTTCGTTGCGCCCTGGCGACAGCGCGGCAAAACTACCGTCGCGTGGGCAGGTTGACCCAGAACGGCTCGAGCGGTCGCAGCACCGTCGGCCTCGGGAAGTCGTTGCGATGGAGATCTCAGATCCGTGCTAACGGCCACGCTTGAGCGTGGCGAGGGCCGCGAGCGCGAGCTTTCGTGCCTCTGCGTGGTCGACGATCCGCTCAGGCCGCTTCGATTCGGGACCGGCCCAGCGGCGGACATAGTCGCCATCGGGGTCGAACTTCGACTCCTGACTGTCGGGGTTGAAGATGCGGAAGTAGGGGGCGGCGTCGGCCCCGCAGCCGGCCGCCCACTGCCAGCCGAGCGTGTTGGAGGCGAGATCTGCGTCCACAAGAGTGTCCCAGAACCACCTCGCCCCCTCGAGCCACGAGATCCGCAGATCCTTCACGAGAAAGCTGGCGACGATCATCCGCACCCGGTTGTGCATCCAGCCGGTGGACCACAACTGCCGCATGCCGGCATCGACGATCCCGAATCCCGTACGGCCCCTTTGCCAGGCGGCGAGGGCGACCGGATCCTTCGCCCAGGGAAATCGCGCATAGTCGGATCGCAAGGGGGCGTCGCTCGTGTGCGGAAAGTGGTAGAGCAGATGGTGAGCGAACTCTCGCCAGCCCAGTTCTCGCAAGAACACCTCCGGTGAGCCCTTGAGGCTCGCCGCCGGACGGCCGCCGACGGCCTCGCGGACGGCATGCCAGATCCGGCGCGGCGAGACCTCGCCGAAGTGGAGGTGGGGTGAGAGGCAGCTCGTGCCTTCGTGGTCGGGCCGGTCGCGCTCGCCCGCGTAGCCACCGAGCGCCCCCGAGAGGAACATCTCGAGCCGCCGCGACGCTCCGGCCTCGCCCGGCTGCCAGGTCTTCCGCATCGTCGCCGCCCAGTCGATCTCGGGAAGGAGGCCGAGGGTCGTGAGTGGCTCTGACCGCGGCCACTTGGCGGGGGCGGCAAGAGTCCTGGGGCGCGTGAGCGGCTCAGCCGGCTCGTCACGGGACAGGAGCGTCCTCCAAAACGGCGTGAAAACCTGGTACGGCTTTCCCTCCTTGGTGGCAATCTGGGCCGGTTCGAACAGCAGTCCACCGCCGAAACTCTCGACCTCCAGGCCGTCGTCGGCCAGCTTCTTCTTGATCGCGGTGTCGCGAGCCACGACCGCCGGCTCATGGCGACGATTCCAGGAGACGTGCGTGGCCTTCGTCTCCCTGGCGAGCGTTCGCAGGATCTCGAGCGACGGTCCCCTGCGAAGCACCAGTCGAGACCCCTTCTTGTCGAGATCCCTGGCGAGGCTTTCGAGTGAGTGGTGCAGCCACCAGCGGGAGGCGCTCCCTGGTTGCCAGGGTGCCTCCTCATCCGGTGCGAATACGAACACCGGCACCACCGCCCCTCGACGGGCAGCTGCGGCGAGGGCTGGCTGGTCGTCGAGCCGCAGGTCGTTGCGGAGCCAGACGATTGTGGTGGCGGACTCGCCGCTCATCGGGTGTCCCGCACCGGTGTCCTAAGCCAGGATCTCATTCACGACCCGCTGTGGCTCGACGCCGGTGAGCCGTTGATCGAGACCCTGGAAGCGGAAGGTGAATCGCTCGTGATCGATGCCCATCAGATGCAGGATCGTGGCGTTGAAGTCGTTGATGTGGACCGGATGCTCGACTACGTTGTAACTGAAGTCGTCCGTCTCTCCGAAGGAAATGCCGCCCTTGGCGCCGCCTCCGGCCATCCACATGCAGAAGTTGCGAGGATGATGGTCACGCCCGTAGGTGTCCTTGGTCAGCGTGCCCTGCGAGTAGACCGTGCGTCCGAATTCGCCACCCCATACCACGAGCGTCTCGTCGAGCATGCCCCGGGCCTTCAGGTCCGTGACCAGCGCGGCTGTGGCCTGGTCGGTGTCGAGGCACTGGCTGGCCAGATCGTTGGGCAGATTACCGTGCTGATCCCAGCCTCGGTGGAGGATCTGGACCGCCCGTACGCCTCGCTCGACGAGCCGTCGGGCCAGGAGCAGGCTGTGGGTGAACGACCCCGGCTTCTTGACGTCTTCGCCGTAGAGGGCGAGCGTAGAAGCGGACTCGCCCGACAGATCCACCAGTTCCGGCACGCTCGCCTGCATGCGGAAGGCCATTTCGTATTGGGCGATCCTGGTCTGCGTTTCTGGATCGTGGAACCGTTCAAATCCACGGGTGTTGAGACGCTGCAGGCCGTCAAGCATGCGGCGTCGGTCGTCGCGGGAGACGCCGTCGGGGTTCTGCAGGTAGAGCACCGGGTCGCCGGAGCCCCGAAGCGCGACGCCCGAGTAGCGCGTGGGCAGGAATCCGCTCGACCACATCCGCGTGAAGAGCGCCTGGGAGGGATTGATGTCGGGCAGTGGTGTGAACACGACGAATGCGGGGAGATCGTCGTTCTCGCTGCCCAGACCGTAGGCCAGCCAACTGCCGAGGCTCGCCTTTCCTGGGATCTCGCTGCCGGTCATCACGAACGTGCACGCTGGGTCGTGGTTGATGGCATTGGTGTGGATGCTCTTCACGAGCGCGAGATCGTCGACGATCTTTGCCGTGTGCGGGAGCAGTTCGGCGTTGATCCAGCGTCCGCAGCGGCCGGCCTGCGATAAGCGAAACTTTGAAGGGGCCACCGGAAAGCGACTTTGCCCGCTCGTCATCGTCGAGAGACGCTGGTCGCCCCGAACGCTCGGTGGAAGATCCTTGTCGAAGTGGTCGGCCAACACCGGCTTGTAGTCCCAGAGGTCGATCTGGGAGGGGCCACCATTAGTGTGGATGTAGATGACGCTCTTGGCGCGTGGCGAGTGGTGCGGCAGTCCCGGGAGGGGCGGATGCACGCGAGGCGACCCGGACTGCGGCGTGACCGCGGCGGCAAGGCCCTTCGATTCCAACAGCGACAGGGCCATCGCCCCGAGGCCGATCCCGCCGGTTGACAGGAAGGCCCGTCGAGCGGCCTGAGAGGCGATCGCATTCGCGAGGGATCGGCCGAAGGAGCGCATCTCAGTTCCTCGTGAGGGTTTCGTCGAGGTTCAACAGGGCGTTTGCGACGAGTGTCCAGGCGGCGAGTTCCTCGGGCGAGAGGTGTGCCGGCGGCTTCGACGCGCCGTGAGCGACGAGCGTCTTCGCCGCCTCGGTGTCGCCGGAGTAGCGGCTGCGGTGGGCGGCGAGCGACTCGATCACGATCCCCGCCTCGCCGGGCTCCGGTTGCCGAGCGAGTGTCGCCTCGAATAACCAGGCCACCCTCGAGGCGTCATCGGCACCGCCCTCCCCGAGCGCCCGCGAGGCGAGTGCCCGGGCGGCTTCCACGTGCTGGATGTCGTTCATCAGGTGCAGCGCCTGGAGAGGCGTGTTGCTGCGTTCGCGGCGGGCACAGAACTGCTCGCGATTGGGGGCGTCGAAATTGGTCATGAACGGGGGCGGCGCCGTCCGCTTCAGGAAGGTGTAGAGGCTACGACGGTAGAGGGCGTCTCCCGTATCGGCCTTGTAGTTGCGGGTGTTGGAACCGGCGAAGCCGACGGGTTCCCAGATGTTGTCGGGCTGGTAGGGGTTGACGCCCCTTCCGCCGAAGGCCCTCACGAGCAGTCCAGAGACGGCCAGGGCATTGTCTCGAATCTGCTCGGCGTCCAGACGGATCCGCGGTCCCCTGGCGAGTAGACGATTCTCCGGATCGCGGGCGACATGATCCGCGAGGACGACCGCCGATCGGCGGAAGGCACGGCGGGGGACGAGCAGTCGGAGGGGGTGTCGCGTGTTCCAGCCACTCTCCCGGTATTCCATCGAAAGCCAATCGAGCAATTCGGGGTGGCTCGGGGCCTCGCCCTGCAGTCCGAAGTCTTCGCTCGTCTTCACGAGGACCGTCCCGAAGAACAGCTGCCAGAGACG
>JBJTBB010000214.1:0-3964 GCA_046091125.1 Planctomycetaceae bacterium | reverse complement strand
GCACGACCGCGTGCTCGCAGAGGTCTGCCGGCTCGAGAACGAGGGCTGGCAGTTCGAGGCGGCCAACGCGTCGTTCTCACTGCTCGTAGATCGGCACACCGGCGCGATACGGCCGCTCTTCACCCGCGACAGCTACAACGTCGACGTCGAGAGCCGGGGAGAGGGTGACATCCGCACGCTGGCCACGGTGAAGCTGCTCGTCCATGGCAACGCCGGCGGTGTCCGGCACGAAGTGGCCGAGGGCGACGGGCCGGTGAACGCCCTCGATGCCGCTCTTCGGAAGGCGCTCGAGCCCGTCTATCCGACGCTGTCGCGAATGCATCTGCTGGATTACAAGGTGCGGGTCATCAACGCCCAGGAGGGCACGGCAGCCAAGGTCCGCGTTTCGATTGAAAGCACCGACGGTCAGGGCGTCTGGGGCACAGTGGGTGTCAGTGAGAACGTGATCGAGGCCAGCTGGCTGGCTCTGTCCGACTCGTTTCATCACTTCCTTTCGCGTCATGCCTGATGCGGCCGAGGCTGGGGCGGCACTCGCTCGTGGGCGTCGCGATCCGCATGAACTTCGGGGCACGTTGCCCGCGCGCGGTCTCGATGGATGGGCTGAAGCCGCGAGGACTGCCGCGTTCGGTCGTGGGGTCAAGGCGCGCTCCGTTGTGGCGTCTTCGCGGTGTTTTTGGCAAGATCTTCTACCGACCGAGACCTCCCATGCACGACCTTGCGAAGCAGTACGACCACACCGCCGCCCAGGCCCGTTGTCGCGATCTCTGGGATGCGGCGCGTTGCTGGCACGCAGATGCCGAGCCGTCCGGATCGCCGGAACGTCGAGTGTTTTCGATCGTCATTCCCCCGCCGAACGTCACGGGCGCCCTCCACCTTGGCCATGCGCTCAATAACACGCTGCAGGACATTCTCGTTCGGACCCGCAGGATGCAGGGGTTCCTGACGCTGTGGATGCCCGGCACGGACCACGCGGGCATCGCGACGCAGGCGGTCGTCGAGCGACGGCTGCTCGAGGAGGAAAAGCAATCACGTCACGATCTTGGCCGTGACGCGCTCGTGCAACGCATCTGGGACTGGAAGGAACAGTACGAAAAACGCATTCTGGGCCAGCTCCGAGATCTGGGGGCCAGCTGCGATTGGGACCGCACGCGGTTCACCCTCGACGAGCAGTGCGCACGTGCCGTTCGGGAAGCCTTCTTCAGGCTTTTTCAACGGGGCCTCGTCCGCCGCGGGAAGCGGCTGGTCAATTGGGACACCTTCCTGCAGACGGCTGTCAGCGACGACGAGGTTTTTCACGAGGCGGTCAAGGGGCACTTTGGGCACATCCGGTATGACGTGATCTCACCGCAGTCGGGCGAGCCGTCGAGCGTGACCGTGGCGACGACCAGGCCTGAAACGCTGTTGGGCGATACGGCCGTGGCCGTGCATCCCGACCCGGCCAAAGCACTCGCGGACGCCGAGCGGGTGCTACGCGAAAAAAGGGCGGCCGCACCGCCGAAGGAACATCCGGCGATCGACCGCGAGATCGAGGATCTGGCGGAGCGTCGTCGAGCCCTGCTGCCGCTGCTGGAAACCCTCGCCGCGATGGCGAGGGCCGGTCGGCAGGTGAGGCTTCCATTACTCGGGCGGACGATTCCGCTCGTCGCCGACGACTGGGCCAAGCCCGACATGGGCAGTGGGTGCGTGAAGATCACGCCCGCCCACGATCCCAATGACTATGAAGTCGGCATGCGGAGGGGGCTACCGATGGTCAACGTGCTCAATCCGGACGGCACACTCAATGCCGCGGCTGGGCCGTATGAGGGTCTCGCCATCCCGAAGGCCCGCATCAGGGTCGTGGCCGATCTCGAGGCGGCCGGCCATCTCGTGCAGGTCGAGGATCGCGTCATCGACCTGGCCCATTCCGACCGATCGAAGACACCGATCGAGCCGTACCTCGCCGACCAATGGTTCATCCGGATGGACGAGCTGGCCGAGCTAGCTCTGGATGCCGTTCGGGGCGGGGCCATTCGGATCGTGCCGGAGCGATATGCGAAGAGCTACCTCGACTGGCTCGGCGAGAAGCGCGACTGGCCGGTGAGTCGCCAGTTGTGGTGGGGACACCGGATCCCGATCTGGCACGTCGACGGCGTCGACGAACAGGATCTCGCAGCTGCATTCGCCGAGCGGCAGACCGTTTCCTGGAAGAGCGACGGGGCCCGTGGGTGGCACGTCTGCTCGTCCGACGAGGATCTGCCGGTGGAATCGGTGGCCGGGAAACCGCTCGTGCGCGATCCCGACGTTCTCGATACCTGGTTTTCCTCGGCGCTTTGGCCGCACTCGACGCTGGGATGGCCCGAGCCGACTCCGGAGCTCGCCCGCTACTATCCGACCAGCGCGTTGATCACCAGTCGTGACATCCTCACCCTCTGGGTCGCCCGCATGGTGATCATGGGCATCTTCGACACCGGGCGGATTCCGTTTCGAGCGGTGGCGATCCACCCGAAGATCCTCGATCGCTACGGCGAGACGATGAGCAAGAGCAAGGGCAACGGTGTCGATCCGGTGGATGTGATCGAATTGCTCGGTGCGGATGCGCTGCGGTTCGGTATGGCGAGCATGGCAACTGAGACGCAGGACGTCCGGATGCCCGTCGAGTTCCAGTGTCCTTCTTGCTCCTCGCGGATCGAGCAGACGACGGCCAATCGTACGAAGCCAAGGATCGAGTGTCCGAAGTGTCACGCTTCTTTTCGGACGCAGTGGGCGACGAGGCCGGAAGATCTCGCCCTTCCCCGCGGGCCGGCGGTGAGCGAGCGCTTCGAGACGGGGCGGTCGTTCTCCAACAAACTCTGGAATGCGACCCGTTTCGTGCTCATGAATATCGAGGGATTCCAGGGCGTGTCGCTCGCTCCCGGAGTCGGAGGATGGGCGTCGCGGCCGCTGGAGGAGCGATGGCTCGCCAGCCGCCTTTCGAGCGTTGCCCGGGAGGCCTCAGCCGCGATCGACGGCTTCAGATTCGCCGAGGCCGCCAGGCTCCTCTATGCCTTCGCATGGGACGAGTTCTGCAGCGCCTACCTCGAGTTGTGCAAGGCCAGGCTCTCGGATCCCGTGACCCGCCCGGGGGCGCAGGCCACGCTGCTGTTGGGGCTCGACACCATCCTCAGGCTCCTTCACCCGATCATGCCGTTTGTCACCGAGGAAATCTGGCAGCATCTCCGTGAGGTCTGTGGAGACAGGAGGCTTCCGTGGGACGATGGGTCGCTTTCCGCGATCCTCATGACGGCGCGATGGCCTACGCCTCCGGCTGAGTGGTACAGCGAGTCCACTGAACGCCAATTCGCATCCTTTCTGGCGGTTGTCGGAGCGGTCCGGGAGATCCGTGCCCGTCAGAATGTTCCTCCGCGGACGCGAGTGATCGTGGGAGTTCGTTGCGAGGACGACCTGGCCGCCCTGCTCGAGCCGATGCGGCCGGCGATCGAGTCGATGGCGGTCGCTGACATCGTCGGCATCGGGTTGGTCGATCGTCCTCCGGCCGCCATGGTGGTTGCTGGGATGGGATACGAAGTGTTTGTCGATCCGACCGGCCTCGTGGACGTCCCGGCGGAGATCATCCGGGTCGAGCGGGATCTTCAGAAACTCATCGGACTCATCGATGGAAAGCGTCGCAAGCTCGAGGGGGAAGCGTTCGTGTCGCGCGCACCGGCGGCCGTCGTGGAGGGTGAGCGCCGCCAGCTTGCCGAAATGGAGGACCGTGCGGCGACGGCGAGACAGACCCTCGAGGATCTTCGCGCCCGCGGGTAGTCGTTTCCGGTCGACGTTTCCTGGACGCCTCGAGTCATTGACCGCAGGTCGGCGGCCGGCGAAATATTTGTCGACCGGTTCGAGGTGGTACCTGCACCGGGGGTGGTAGACTTCGGTCAGGCGGGAGGGAGGCGGCGGCCCGCACGAGTCGGCCCCCAAGGGACGCCAGGCCGTTTTGGTGGGT
>JBJTBB010000213.1:0-17910 GCA_046091125.1 Planctomycetaceae bacterium | reverse complement strand
CGATCCAGCCGAACGTCCGGCACCCCTGACTCGGTCCGTGAAACGAAATCGGGCAACTCCCTTCGGAACTCGGCAAGAGCCGAATGCACCAACTGGAGGCTCTTTTTTCGGTTCTTGACCCTGATGATGTCACCGGCACGGAGCTGGTAACTGGGCAAATCCACCCGATGGCCGTTGACGGTCACGTGCCCGTGCGTGACGAGCTGCCGAGCCGCCGCACGAGACATCGCGAAGCCGACCCGATGAACGACGTTGTCGAGCCTTCGCTCGAGGAGGGTCATCAGTGCTTCGCCGGTATTTCCCTTGCCACGCTCGGCCCTCGAAAAATACACGCGAAACTGTCGCTCGAGAACGCCGTAATAATGCTTGACCTTCTGTTTCTCACGAAGGTGAAGTCCGTAGTCAGTCGGCTTGGGTCGCCTTTTCTGCACCATGCCCGGGGGCGTGCTCCGACGCTCAAACGCGCATTTCGGCGTGTCGCATCGGGTTCCCTTCAGAAACAGTTTCAGCCCATCTCGACGGCAAAGCCTGCAGACGGCTCCGGTGATTCGTCCCATTGTTTTGCTTGCTCCTGACTCTCCAACACATTCGGTTTCGAAGCGTTCCTGGTCTCGACAGACCCGATTCGGCGCCGGCGAGCATCAAACGGATGTCACGGTGGCATCACGATGCCCGCGACCCGGACCGATCTCTTCCGATGCCTTTCCGCTGATCAGACTCGCCTCTTCTTCGGTGGACGGCAGCCGTTGTGCGGAAGCGGCGTCACGTCCTCGATGCTCTTGACATTCATTCCCGCCGCCTGAAGTGCCGTTATGGCGCTTTCGCGACCGCTACCGGGCCCTCTCACCTTCACATCCAGATCCTTGACGCCGTATTTCGACGCCTTCTCGGCCGCCTGCTGAGCCGCACATTGACCGGCGAACGGCGTGCCCTTCCGGCTCCCCTTGAAGCCACAGGTCCCTCCGCTGGCCCAGCACAGCGTGTCTCCACGCGTGTCGGTTATCGTGACTGTCGTGTTGTTGAAACTCGCCATGATGTAGGCGATTCCCGCGGACACGCTCTTCTTTTTTTGCTTCGCCGTCTTCGCCATCGTGCTGCCTGATCTAACCCTCTTCAAAGGGTCGCAAATGCCCTGAAAACACGTTTATTACAGACGCCCAGCCGACAAGTCCGACCACGCTTCCTGAAACACAGTATTCCGTGAAACACAACTCGCAAACGGCGAGTCGCCTCGCCCGCTTCAAGCCGAGCGCACCCCTACTTCAAGTCCTTCACGCCCTTCTTGCCGGCCACCGTCTTCTTCGGCCCCTTTCTCGTCCGGGCGTTCGTGCGAGTCCGCTGCCCTCTGACGGGCAGCCCGCGTCGGTGACGCAACCCCCTGTAACTGCCGATGTCCTTGAGTCGCGAGATGTTTTGGGACACCTGCCGGCGCAACTGCCCCTCTGCGACATAGTCCTTGTCCAGAAGAGCGGCGATCCTCGCGACCTCGTCTTCATGAAGAGAACGAGCTGGTGCCTCCGGGTCGACACCGGCCTTGTGGCACAACTCGCGAGCAACGCGGGCGCCCACGCCGTACAAATACTGAAGAGAGATGACGGTCTTCTTCTCAGATGGAATGTCGACGCCGAGGAGACGGGGCATGAATTCTCGTCCGGTACGGTGGATTGAAGGACTCTGATTGGACCAATCGCGACTGGCCGATCGCAACTCCCCTGCGACTCACCTTTCACGCATCCGGCCGGGCGAACGACCGTTGCACGAAAATCACAGGCAGAACGAAGGAACCTTCGTCGAGTGCGATTGGAGAAGAGTCGGCGACCGCCTCGCTCCGCACGCACCACCCACCTGATCAACCCTGCCGCTGTTTGTGCCTGGGATCGGAACAGACGACGAAAACCACTCCTCGGCGGCGGACGATCTTGCATTTGTCGCAGAAACGCTTCACGCTCGCACGGACCTTCATCACTGTTCTCCTGCCCGGCCCTGCTCGACGGCGATCAGAGCTGCTTTCCGATGGGTCACGAAGTATAAGAACGCCGGTAGGCGGATCACAAGGGGCTGGACATAAAAGCCCCAAGCCACCAGCGACCGACCTTTTCAGGGCTTGAATTCTCAGGTGACGGGACGGATTTGCGTCGATCAGCGCACCCCCGACAGCCCCAGCCATGCAGCCTGTCATGTGACACGTGCTGACGGTCTTTTTTGACAACCAACTACGCCGTTTCTTCGGTACAAACCACGGTCTCGTCCTGGTTGACAGGGGCCGCAGTGAGCACGGACGGACCGCCATCGGTGATCGCAATCGTGTGCTCGAAGTGGGCACTCGGCTTGCCGTCGATCGTGGCCTGAGTCCAATGATCCGCGAGTGCCCTGACGCGTTTCGAGCCCATGTTCACCATCGGTTCCACCGCGATGACGAGCCCAGGCTCAAGCTCGAAGTCATGGTGCCGACGAAAGTGCGGCGTGCAGAAGTTGGGCACCTGGGGATCCTCGTGCATTTTGCGTCCGATTCCGTGCCCCACGAAGTTTTCGACGACCGAAAACCCGAAGTCCCTCACGTAGGTGGCCATCTCCGTCGCCACATCGCTCCAACGATTCCTCGATCCCATCAATTCGATCGCCAGTGCGAGGACGCCCGACGTGCAGTCGAGCAGTCGCTGGACGTCCGGCTCAATGTCGCCGACCGCATACGTCACGGCCGAATCACCACACCATCCGGCGACTCTACACCCGGTGTCGATGCTGACGATGTCACCCGCCCGCAATACGCGCGGACCTGGAATGCCGTGCACGACCTCGTCGTTGACGGACATGCAGCAGACGGCCGGAAAAGGAACCTTCCCCGGCACACCCTTGAAGAGCGGCTCCGAACCGCGGGACTCGAAGTACCGTTCGACGGCATGGTCGATCTCGAGGGTCGTGACCCCCGGTCGCACCAGCGACGAGGCGACGCGATGTGCTCCCCAGACGACGAGCCCGGCCCTTCGCATCGCCGCAATCTCGCGGTCACTCCTGAGATTCAACACCGTATGAACCCGTCCCGACAAAGACGCCACTGCGGCAAGGTGGCACACCACCGGCGGCGTACCAGACTCCCTGCCACTGCTAGCCAAGTCAGTGTATACCGCTCTCGTCGTCCATGCCCGCCGATGAATCCTTCGGTCGCGGCCCCACGGCACGATGATGAAATCGGCCGACAGCCTGCAACACACGACCGAAGATCGAATCCGCATCGCCCAATCCATCGATGCTTTCAAGCTTTCCCTGCCGCCGGTAGTAGTCCAGGAGCGGTGCCGTCTGCACCTCGAAGCTCTCAATTCGCTTCTGGAAAATAGCCGGGTCGTCATCGGCCCTCTTTCGGGACGACATACGCCTGACGAGTTCGTCTCGCGGGACCGATAGTTCGATCACACCGTCCACGCACATCGCACGTCGCTCGAGCAGGTCGTCGAGGATCTCGGCCTGGGGGAGCGTCCGAGGGAATCCGTCCAGCAAGCAGCCTCGTCGACAATCGGCCGCTTCCAATCGCCGCTGCACCATCCCAACGATGAGGTGATCGGGAACGAGTCGACCGTGCAGCATGAAGTCATTGGCCTCGCGGCCTTCCGGGCTGCCGTCCCGTATCGCCGCGCGTAGCATCTCTCCCGTCGAAAGATGGGGCACCCGGAGGTGCTCAACAAGCCGCTGGCACTGGGTGCCCTTCCCAGCCCCGGGCGGCCCGATCAGGACGATCCGCATGGAAATGTTCCAGCCAGCACGACCACCGCCGTCCGCGGAGAATCAAGACTTTTCGAGCAACCCGCTGTAATTCCTCATCACGAGATGGCTGTCGATCTTCTGCACAAGATCGAACGCCACACTGACCGCGATCAAAAGGCCCGTTCCGCCATAAAAACTCGCAATCTGAATCGGTATGTTCAGAAAGTCGGCCACCACCGTGGGAATGATGGCCACAAGTGACAGAAACGCCGCCCCCACATAGGTGATGCGCTCCATGACTCGCTCGAGATAATCCGCCGTCCGCTTGCCTGGTCGGTAGCCCGGAATGAACGAACCGAAGTTTTTCAGATTCTCCGCGACGTCCTTCGGGTTGAAGGTGATCGCAGTCCAGAAATAGCAGAAGAAGTAAATCAGGGCGACGTACAACACGTTGTAGAGATAGGACTCACCACGGGTGAACGAATCCTGAAGCGCTCCCAAAACGGAGTTGCCCGGATTGGCCCGCGCGAGATACTGGAAAAACATTTGCGGAAACAGGAGCAGCGAACTCGCAAAAATGATGGGCATCACGCCCGACTGATTGACACGCAACGGCAAGTATTGCCGCGTACCGCCGTAAACCCGCCGCCCCCTCACGTGCTTGGCGCTTTGCGTGGGAATCCGCCTTTGTCCCTGCGTCATGAAGACGACCCCCGCCACCACGCCTACGAACAGGGCGACGAGAACGATGATCGTCTCCACCCCCATTTTTCCTGCTGCCCCACCAAGTTCGAAACTCGTATCCGCCCCAAGCTGCACCAAGGCACCCGGCATACCGGCCAGGATGCCCGCCATGATCAAGAGACTGATACCGTTCCCGATGCCGAACTCGTCGATCTGTTCGCCGAGCCACATCAAAAAGATCGTACCTGCGGTCATCGTCATAACGGCCACGAATTGCCAGATGATCGGCAGTCGTCCGTCCACGAGAAAGCTCTGCTCGATCAGCGACCGATCGCCCATACGGGTGGAGGCGAGGAACGCCACGTACCCCCAGCTCTGCACCATGCAGATCAGCACGGTGGCGTAACGGGTGTATTCATTGATTTTCTTTCGCCCCGACTCCCCCTCCTTTTGCAGCCTCTCGAGCGGAGGCCAGACCGTTCCGAGGAGCTGAAAGATGATGGAGGCGGAGATGTAGGGCATGATGCCGAGGCCAAAGATGGTGGCCTGCGACAGTTGGCTGGCCGAGAAAACGGCGACGGTCTTCAGCAAGTCGCCGACGCCGCCCGCCTCTTCGGAAGAGAAGAAGTCGGACATGGCCTGGGGATCGACGATCGGCAGCCAGACCTGCCAGCCGATTCTGTAGATCGCGAGCAATCCAAGGGTAAGGAGGATCTTCTGACGAAGTTCCGGGATCGTGAAGATGACCCTGAGTTTCTCGAACACGGCTGAGGCTCCTCGGCCACCTGATCAGTCGCACCCTACGGGGCCGCACGAACAGACACATTCAATGCGGTCGTTCAGGCGAGTGGACTCCGTCCCATCGCCATCCGACGAGACACACCCTACACCGCAGAGGCCTTTTTCCGCGACGGACGCTTTTTCCCCTTTTCGACCGGAGCCCGTGCCACGAGCACCTTCACGGACCCTCCGGCAGCTCCGATCTTCGCTTTCGCCTGCTCGCTGAAGCGGTGAGCCGATACCGAAAGAGGCTTCGAAAGCTCGCCGGAAGCGAGGATCTTGACCTCGTCGAAAACACCCTTGGCAAGCCCCTTTGTCTTGAGCGTCTCCGGGGTGACATCCGCCCCAGACTCAAAGGCTTTGTCGAGCGCCGCCAAATTGACGGCGATCACCCTTCGAGCATGGTCGTTTGTGAAGCCACGCTTCGGAATCTGGCGGATGATCGGCATCCGCCCGCCTTCGAAGATCGCCGGAGCCGACCAGCCAGCCAGTTGGCCCTGCCCCTTGTGACCGCGCCCGGCGGTTTTACCCCTGCCGGAACCTGGACCACGACCCACACGCAAACGCTTGCTGTTGGAATGGATTCCGGCGTTGACATCATCGAGTTGCATCACTTTTTCCCTTCAACGGACCGTTTTTTCGCCACCGTCAGGCCGCTGTCATCATCACCTGGAGCCGAACCGCACGAGTCGTACGAGAATCCAGATTGATCTTCAGCGATTCATCCGAGTGAAATTCCCCTCAGACGTTCAACCTCGCTTTTCGGACGCAACTGCCTGAGCGCGTCCATCGCGGCCTTGACGAGATTCACCGGATTGGTCGAACCGTGGGCCTTGCTCAGCACGTCCTTGATGCCGGCTCCCTCGCAGACCGCTCGAACCGCGGCGCCGGCAATGATTCCCGTACCGGGGCTCGCCGGAAGGAGAATCACCTTCGATGTGCCGGAGCGTCCCTCGACTCGGTGCGCGATCGTGCCCTGATCGATGGTGACCTCTACGAGATGCTTCATGCCGTCCTTGATAGCCTTCTCAACGGCCGGCGGCACCTCATTCGCCTTGCCATAGCCGACCCCTACCTTCCCGCGGCCATTTCCGATCACCACGAGACCGGCAAAACTGAACCTACGGCCGCCTTTGACGACCGTTGCACAACGACGGACTTTGACCACCGTCTCGCTGAACTCACCCGACTGCTTTTCCCGCCCGAAACCGCTGGACATCGATGAAACTCCCGGGATACCGATCAGAACTCGAGCCCCGCCGCCCGGGCAGCATCGGCTAGCGCCGCCACTCGGCCGTGATACCGAAACGACCCGCGATCAAAGCACACCTTCTGCACGCCGGCGGCACGAGCCCTTTCCGCCAAGGCCTTACCGATTGCCTCCGCTGCCTGTCTGTTTCCACCGAAACCACAGGCTTCTCGGAGTTGCGAATCGACGGAACTGGCAGACGCGATCGTCTTGCCAGTCGTGTCGTCGATGACCTGCGCATAGATGTGCTTGTGGGTGCGAAAAACAGAGAGCCGAGGGCGCTCCGCCGTACCCTTCAATTTTCTTCGCACGCGGAACCGTCGACGCGTGCGTTGCCTCAAAATTGCTCGTGCGTGATCCATCGTCTCACCTCGGGCAAAGCCCGTCTCTTGCCTACCTTGATCAATTGGATTCGATCATCAACCTACCAGCTCTTACTTCGTGGCCGCCTTGCCAGCCTTCCTGCGGACCTGTTCGTTCTCGTATCGAATTCCTTTGCCCTTGTAAGGCTCCGGCTTGCGAAGAGACCGAACGGCAGCCGCGAACTGCCCGACTTGTTGCTTGTCGATGCCCTTGATCACGATATGCGTCTGATCGGGACAGGTGACGCTGAGCCCCTTGGGGATGGGAACCTGAAGTTCATTGGCAAATCCGACGCGGAGCTGGAGCGTGTCCTTCTGCACGGCCGCCAGGTAACCGACGCCCACGACCTCCAGTCGCTTCTCATAGCCCTTCGAAACACCTTCGACCATGTTGGCGACAAGGGCCCGAGTGAGGCCATGCATGGCGCGGGCGACCCGCGACTCAGCCGTACGGTGAATCGTGATGACGTTCGTCGTCGCGTCGACCTCGACACGTACTTCCGGCCTCGTCTCGATCGAGAGACCGCCAAGCGGTCCTTCGATCTTGAGGCTCGGCCCTGAGAGCGTCGCCTTGACACCCTTGGCCATCCGCACCGGCGCTTTTCCTACTCGGGACATCTGATCCGACGCTCCTGCCTTCTGACCTCTACGAGGTCGCCTTCTCTCTCGCAGCTATTCCTCGACCCAGGCACCCCCGCGGGACACAACAAACCGTTGGCTCACCACAGCTCGCAAAGAACCTCACCGCCAAGCTTCTGCTGCCTCGCCTCACGATCACTGACAACGCCACTTGACGTCGAAAGGATCGAGATTCCCAAACCACCGAGCACCGGCCTGAGTCGTGCCGACCGGCTGTAGACGCGTTTGCCGGGAGAACTCACCCGTCGGATGTGCCGAATGAGCCGCTCACCATTCGGGCCATACTTCAGTTCGAGTTGGAGTTTCGGGACGGGAGCCACGTCCACTTCCTTCCAGTCCCAGATGAAGCCCTCCCGCTTGAGCACGTCCGCGAGGCCGCGTTTCACTTTCGAAGTCGGAACTTCGACAACAGCGCGCTCGATGCGAACCGCGTTGCGGATGCGGGTGAGCATGTCGGCGATCGGATCGGTCATCATGAATGCTTGTTCCTACCAACTGGCCTTTCGAACCCCTGGAATACAGCCCTGATCCGCAAGTTTGCGGAAACAGATTCGACAGATACCGAACTTTCGATACACGCTCCGTGGCCTGCCACAGAGCATGCAGCGGTGGACCTCTCGGGTGCTGTATTTCGGCTTCCGCTTCGCAGCGGCGATCTTTGATTTGCTTGCCATGTTCTGCCGGAGTGTCCGTTTCGTTCACCGGCCATCGCGGCCGTATCAGTCGGAACCGCTACGCTGCGGCCTCCGAATCCTCTTCTTTCTTCAGCGGAACGCCGAGAGCCTTGAGGAGCGTCTTCGACTCCTCGTCACTATCGGTCGTCGTCACGATCGTGATGTTCATTCCCTGCGGCCGCGTGTACCGGTCGGGGTTGATCTCGGGGAACACCATCTGCTCCGAGAGCCCGAGACTGTAGTTGCCATGCCCGTCGAAAGCCGTTGGGGAGAGCCCGCGGAAGTCACGCACCCGGGGGAGCGCCAGCGACACGAGCCGGTCCAAGAACTCACACATTCGCCTTCCCCGCAGCGTCACCTTGCAGCCCATGGCAAGGTTTTCCCGAAGCTTGAATCCCGACACAGCCGCCTTCGACAGAGTCGCGACGGGCTTCTGACCGGTGATCTGCGCAAGAGCCTGGATCGCTTCCTCGAGATACTTTTTCTCGGAAACGGCGACACCGACACCCATGCTCACCACGATCTTCTCGATGGACGGGATGGCATGAGGGTTGTCGCGTTCGAGTTGTCGGGCGAGTTCTCCACGGACCGAATCCACGTAGTAGGAGTACAACCGCGGAGGGCCCCCGGAATCCGCACGTGCCTGTCGTTTCTCAGCCGATTTCTTCGCCATGATCCAGCTCTGTAGGTCTTTCGCTTGTCATCGCCGGGCCATGCCACTGGCCCGGTCCTCGATCTTTAGGCACGGGAACGTTTGGCGGATTTCCCGCGGGAAGCTCCCGAGGCTGCCGGCCTCAACACGCCCAACTCCGCATCACACAATCGACACCGTCTCGAACGACTTCCATCCTCCGCAATCCGGACCCCGAGCCTTGTCGGCTTGCCACACGCCGTGCAGACCAAGAGCACATTCGAGGCCTCGATCGGCATCTCCTAGGAGAGCCGTCCACCCTGGGGGTTTTTCTGGCTTCGTCGCATGTGCCGGTACACACGATTGACACCCTCGACGACCAGTCTGCCGTCCTTCGGCAGCACCGAGAGGACCTTTCCCCGGACACCCCGTGAGTTGCCTGTCCGAACCTCGACGATGTCTCCCGAACGAATCAACATCACACCACCTCGCTCGCCAGACTGACGATCTTCATGAAGTCGCGGTCGCGCAGCTCGCGGGCCACGGCGCCGAAGATCCTCGTCCCTTTGGGATTCTTGTCATTGTCGATAATGACGCAGGCGTTACTGTCAAAACGCACGTAACTGCCATCCTCGCGTCGGGTCGGCTTTTTGCACCGCACAATCACCGCCTTCACAACGGCCTTCTTCTTGACGTCGCTACCCGGGATCACGCTCTTCACGGAGCAGATGATGATGTCACCCAGCCCGGCGACCCGCCTGCGACTGCCGCCGAGCACCTTAAAGCACATCACTTCCTTGGCACCGGTGTTGTCCGCGACCGTCAGCCGCGTCTGCATCTGAATCATGTGGACTCTCCCCCGGACGACTTCGCATTTCCGGAAGCGTCCTTGCGACCGGTCACCTCGGCCTCTTCGGCCCGGGCCGCGCCCTCACGCATGCGGGTCGCCCGAGCGCCCGATCGGAGCGACGCGAGATCCACCGCAGTGCTCTTGGAAACGACCCTGACCAGTTCCCACCGCTTGAGCCTGCTCTTCGGGGGGCACTCCACGATCTCCACGGTGTCACCGATCGCCGACGCCTCCTGCTCATCATGGACATGACAGACGGTTCGACGGTGCAGGATGCGCCCGTACTTTGGATGCCGCACGATTCGCGGAACCTCTACCCGCCTCGTCTTGCGGGAAGCGGCGCTTGTCACTGTTCCAGTCATTACTCGTTTGGGCATGTCGATTCTCCGATAGTGTCACGGCGAGGATGATTACCCCGTGACGTCACGTGCTGGCTTTCCCGCTTGATTCCTGTCCGACGGCAGGCCCCTGGCCGACTGCGGAACGTGCGGCCCTCTCCGCGAGGATCGTCTGACATCGGGCGATTGTCTTCCGATGTTTGCGCATGTCCGTCGGCGCGGCCAACTTCTCCTTCTGGGCCTGGAGCCGCAGTCGGAAAAGCGATTCCGCCGCATCCTTCCAGACGAGCTTGAGCTGCTCGTCTCCCATCTCGCGAAGTTCCCTTGCCTAGTTCATGACGCGTCTTCCAATCTTCCCGTTTCAGTCACTCGTTCAGATCACTTCTCAAGCCGATCCGCATCTCGACCCCGCTCCGGACCGCTTCAACCCTTCCCGACTTCACGATGGAAACTCAGGACTCCGACGACCATCTCATCGCAGACCACCAAATGCCACCGTCACATCGATCTCCGCTTCACGAACCTCACCCGTACCGGCATCTTGTGAGCCAGACGAGCAAGGCACATCCTCGCCGCCTCCTCCGTCACGCCGCTGACCTCGTAAAGGATCGTGCCTGGCTTGACGACCGCTGCCCAATACTCCGGTTCACCCTTCCCCTTGCCCATTCGGGTCTCGAGGGGAATCGACGTGACGGACTTGTGCGGAAAGACGCGCACGAAGAGCCGTCCCTCGTTGCGGAGGTACTGCTGGGCCGCGATGCGTCCGGCCTCGATGGTCGCCGCGGGGAGCCATCCCGGCTGCTCCGACTGAAGGCCGAAGTCGCCGAAAATGACGCGGTTGCCGCGAGTCGCATCACCTCTTATACGACCTCTTTGGCTTTTTCGGTGCTTGACCCTCTTGGGCATCAGCGCCATCGCCGCTCTCCTCGTACATGCCTTGGTTGACCCAAACCTGAATACCAATATGCCCCTGTGCAGTCGGGGCCTCGTAGAACCCGTAATCGATCTTCGCCCGCAGTGTCGAAAGCGGCATCGAACCGGCAATCGCCTTCTCGCAGCGCGACATCTCGGCACCGCCCAATCGCCCCGACAATTGAATCTTGACTCCCTTGGCGCCCGCGTCCATCGTCGACTCAAGGGACCGCTTCATTGTCCGACGAAACGCAGCCCTTTTCGACAACTGTTCTCCGATGTCCTCGGCGATCAACTGCGCCTGGATCTCCGGTCGCGACACCTCCTCGACCTTCAGGTTCACGCGACGGCCGAGCAGCGACTCGAGTTCCCCCTGCAACTTGTCGACGGCCTCCCCTTTTCGCCCGATGATCACACCGGGACGGGCAGAATGGACAATGACCTTCACTTCATCTCGGGTGCGCTCGATCTCGACTCGGGGGATGGCCGCCTGACGGTAGGTCTTCTTGAGAAACTCCCGAACGCGGAAGTCTTCGAGCAAAAGGTCGCGAAATTCCTTCTTGGACGCGTACCAGCGGCTCTTCCACGGCTCGGTGATCCCGGTGCGAAAACCGACCGGATTGACCTTTTGTCCCATGATTGCCCTCATCCCGCTTCCGTTGAATCACCCTCGCGCGGCGGTCAGGAACCCGCCACCCGCATTGCGTTACGTTCCCTTCGTCGCCTCGTTCCCCGAGCCTGATGGCTCATCCGCCAGCACGGGCGCATCGAGCGAAACCCGGATGTGCGCCGTTCTTCGCTTGATGCCAAACGCCATGCCTCGTGCACGAGGCCGGATCCGTTTGAACGTCGGCCCCTCGTCCACCCGGGCATCCGAAACGATCAGGTCGTCGATCCCTGCAGCCTGATCGTGCTCAGCATTGCCGAGCGCACTGCGGATCACCTTCTCGAGCAGACGCGCACCCCTCTGCGGCTGGAACCGCAAGATGTCGAGCGCGTCGTCGGCATGCTTGCCGCGCACCAGATCCGCCAGAGCCCGCACCTTACGGGCGCTGATCCGAGCATATTTGTGCGTTGCCGTGTAGGCCATGATTCCCAGCCCTATTCGCTCACTGCGGAAGCCGTCGCCGAACGTCGTCGCGAGCCCCCGAACCGATCACCATCGCCACACCAATCCGGAAACACCGAGTCGCCATTTGAATCACGTCGCCGCCTTCGCCTTGCCGCCATGCCCACGGAAGGTGCGGGTCGGAGCGAACTCGCCGAGCTTGTGCCCGACCATGTCCTCCGTCACGAACACCTTCAGATGTTGTTTCCCGTTGTGAACCATGAACGTCAAACCGATGAACTCAGGGACGATCGTGCAGGAACGCGACCAGGTCTTGATCGGATCCCGTTTTCCGGAGGCGATGCAAGCCTCCACCTTCTCAAAGACCCTGGGGTCGACGTACGGCCCCTTTTTCGCACTGCGTCCCATGTCGTTTGTCGCCCGTCTGTTGCTTGAAACCAACCGGATAAGGTTCGAATACCGTCACCAACCACCGACTACCGCAGCTTCAATTGCCCGTACCGTCGACTCTTTCGCCGCCTCAGGATCGCCGATCCGGATGGCTTTCGAGGCTTGCGCGTCGAGCCACCTTTCGCACTCTTGCCCCAAGGGCTCACCGGATGACGACCACCCTTGGTTCGCCCCTCACCACCACCGTGAGGGTGGTCGATGGGGTTCATCGCGGTACCTCGCACGTGCGGACGGACGCCCAGCCACCGCGTCCTCCCGGCCTTGCCCAGCCGGACGTTCATCTGTTCCGCGTTTCCCAGGACGCCGATCGTCGCACGACAGGCCGAGGGCACACGGCGGATCTCACCGGACGGAAGCGTCAATTGTGCCCATTGAGCCTCGCGGGCGACGAGCACAGCCGACGAGCCGGCCGATCGACAGAGCCTGCCACCCCTTCCCGCCTGGAGCTCGATGTTGTGGATCTGCATCCCGAGCGGAATTGCCGACATCGGGAGGCAGTTCCCGACCTCAGGCGGAGCCGACTCGCCACTCGAGACGGTCGCACCGACCTGCAGCCCCTCGGGCGCGAGGATGTATCGCTTCTCACCATCGCGATAGTGCACAAGAGCCACTCGGCACGTGCGATTAGGGTCATACTGAATTGAATCGACACGCCCAGGCACGCCATCCTTGTTGCGGCGGAAATCGATCAGCCGATAGTGCTGTTTATGGCCACCTCCTCGGTGACGGGCGGTGATCTTCCCCTGGTTGTTTCTTCCACCGGTCTTTCGCTTACGGACACGGAGGGCCTTGGGAACCTCGGCGCCGGGTGTGAGTTCGTCAAAATCCGATACGCTCGCATTGCGGCGTCCGGGACTCGTCGGCTTGTAGATGCGTACGCCCATGAATCATCACCGTTCCAAATGCTGTCTTGTCTGGTCCAAATACTGTCGCGTCTGGTTATTCAAAAGGCAGGATTCGACCGAATCGAGCCACTCGCAGGCCTATTCCAGGGTTAAACAGGTCCAGGGTTAAAAAAGGTCGATCCGGTATTCCGGCCGCAGCGTCACGACCGCCTTCTTCCAGGTCTTGGCCGCCGTTCGACGAACCCTTCCCCGACGCGCCTTTCCAACTCGATTCTGAATCGCCACTCGGGCAACCTTGACGTTGAACAACTCCTCGACGGCCCTGCGAACGTCCGCCTTCGCCGCGTCCGTTGAAATCTCGAATGAATACGCGTTGTGCCGAGACGCTCGGTGAACACCCTTTTCGGTGACGAGCGGCCTCAGAATCACCTGATGCGGTGAGAGACCGGGATTGACCGCCGGCGGCGGCGGAACAGGCCTACCCATGGATTACTTCTTCTCCTTGCCAGCCACGCCAGCGCCAGCCCGGACGCCAGCAGACGCACGCTGATCAGACTTTTTCGAGGCTCCTGCCGCCCCACGCTTGGACGCACCGCTCGAGCCGGAGGAACCAGCCTTGCCACCCGTCTTCGGCGAGGCCGACCGTCGAGTCACCTTCTTACTTTTCGCGACGCGAGCCGCCTCACCGGCCGCACGAAACGTCTCCAGCCCCGCCTTGGTCATGATGACCCGCTTCGACTTCAACAGCGACAGCGCATTGAGGTCGGCCACCGGCTCGACGACGACCCCCTGAATGTTGCGGGCGCTTTTCCACAACGCGGGATCATGGGCGTCCGGCGAGACGAGAACGGTTTGATCGGCAACTCCCAACGAGCGCAGCATCCGAGCGACGGTCGCCGTCTTCGGAGACTCGACGGACAGTCCGTCAACCACGACGACTTCTTCGTCGGCCAGGCGACTGGCAAGTGCCATCCGAGTGGCGGCCTGCAGAGACTTCCGCGGCATGCGCCAGCCGAAGTCACGCGGACTCTTCGCGAAGATGTGCCCACCTCCTCGACGCGTGCCGCTGCGACGTGCCCCAGCCCGGGCGTTGCCGGTACCCTTCTGCCGATAGAGCTTGCGGGTCGACCCTGCCACCTCGCCCCGGGTCTTTGTCTTGTGCGTGCCCTGGCGGAGGTTGGCCTGATACATCACGACGGCGTCGTGCAGCAACTGCTGATTGATCGACGGGGCGATGTCCGCCGGATCGATCTCCAGCGAACCGACCTGCTTGCCCTTCATGTCGTAGACGGTGAGATTCACTTGCCACCCGCCTTCTTTTTCTTGGTTGACGGTGACGGGCCGCCCCCGACCTTCCGGAGCACGTTCGTACGCTTGATCACGAGGAACGTACCCCGTGGCCCGGGAACGGCACCTCGCACAAGGAGCAGATTGTTGCCGGCATCGACACCGACCACCCGGAGGTTTCGCATGGTGGAACGTTCGTTTCCGTACCGACCGGCCATCCGCTTGCCCTTGAAGACACGGGCTGGAGACGTGTTCATCGACGTACCGCCGGCGTGACGGTGCACCTTCTTGACGCCGTGCGTGGCTCGCTGGCCCTTGAAGCCATGCCGCTTCATCACGCCAGATGTGCCCCGTCCCTTGGTGGTTCCCGTGACGTCGACCGCCCGGACCCCATCGAACACGGCCACCGTGAGCACCTGACCGACGGCAAGGCCTTCCGGAGGTCCGCGGAATTCGCGAATGAATCGCTGGGGCTCGCAACCCGCCTTCGGCAGCGTCGCGACGCCACTCTCGCTCCGCTTCTTGGCGCGTCTTCCGTCGAGAGCGGCCACCTGCCCGCGGGAGGACCGACTGGCAAGCCTCCTGGGCTTGTCTGCGAAGCCGACCTGCACGGCCGCGTATCCGTCGCGATCGGTCGACCGTACCATGAGCACCGGGCACGGCCCGGCCTCGATCACCGTCACCGGAACGACCCTGCCGCTTTCGGCATCGAACACCTGTGTCATCCCGACCTTTCGTCCAAGAAGACCCTTGAACGAGATCGGCACGGAAGCCTGATCCGTGGCGGCAGCAGTATCGGGTGGCGTCATGGCGATCTGTCGCACTGAACCGCACTGACCAGACGCTGAGAGGCGGTTGCCTCCCCTCAATCCGAGAGCCGGTTTTTCACGCTCAAGAATCCTCGACAGCGAAACCGCGACAGCACAGCCATCGGGAATCTTCTGCAGGGGTTCGGACACCCGGGAGCGGACGACCACCGACCCACAAAACACTCGCTTGAAGCGGCGTTGACCCGTCGGAGCGGCACGATTATTCCGCCGTGCAACCCCATCGATTCAACCCACAAGGTCAACCCACAGGCTGACCCACAAGCCGACGCGTTTATTGGACGATGCTCTGCCGACCCTTACCCGGAGTGTCTTCCAGGCATGTCGTGCGCCGTGCTCCTTTCCTTCTTGCGACTCAAATCCTTCTTGCGACTTAAAACTGGTGAGGATTGATTGGTCAGGTTTGGATCCAAATCCGTATCAACTTCACTCTCACGAGCAAACGAAACGGTCGTTTACTCGCCTGAAATGGTGAGCGGTTGCATGGCGTCGAGGACGCTCTCGAGTACCACTCACACTTTCGCCTCTCCCGAGGCTCTTTGCAATGGGCCCGGAATTACCGCGGAGAATTACCTCGACGATGCCTTGATTTTGATGTCAACTCCGGCCGGGAGACTGAGTTTATTGAGCGCCTCGATCGTCTTGGCGGTCGTCTGTACGATGTCGATCACCCGCTTGTGCGTGCGGATCTCGTACTGCTGTCTGGCTTTTTTGTCGATATGAGGGCCCGAGAGCACTGTGTACCGCTCGACCCGAGTGGGGAGCGGAATCGGGCCGTGCACTTCGGAATTCGTGCGCTTGGCGGTATCGACGATCTCCGCAGCACTCTGGTCGAGTACCGCATGGTCATAGGCTTCCATGCGAATGCGGATAATTTCCTGGGACGAACCGGACACGGGCGGACTCCTCGAAAGGTGCTTCTGAGACAGAACTCGAAGCGAGCCCAGTACTGTAAAAGTGCCTCATTGAAGTGTCAACAGCCCATCGTTTCAAGGGCCACACGGACTTCGGGTCGCTACCAACGGCCGGAAGGCACCCGCCAATTTCCCGCGAGTTGGCACGTGGTGGTGTGCCAAAACACCGGCCAGGAACCACCGATTCGAGAGGACCTGCACGGATGGCCTGAAGACTCCTTCGGGCCATCGTGCGCGATCGGAACACCCCGTTTTGCTTCCGCACGGCAGAGATGTAGAACGATGGGCTCCGACGCAGGATCCGGGTGATCGCCGTCGTCTCAGCCCACCGTCCCCTCTGGTGTACCCCGCTCTTTTTTTCAACCACCATGAGAGCACTTCTCCTCACCTCCCCCGGGCGTCTGGAAGTTGCCGAAGTCCCCTGCCCGGAGACCGGCCCAGGCGAGGTGCGCATCCGCGTGGCATCGTGCGGCATCTGCGGGAGCGACGTGCATGGCTTCACCGGAAGCAGCGGACGCCGCATTCCGCCGCTCGTGATGGGACACGAGGCCGCCGGGACGGTCGAGCAGGTGGGAGAAGGTGTCGATGATCTGCCGGTCGGTACCAGGGTGGCACTCGATTCGACCGTTTTTTGTGGCCGATGCGAGCAGTGTCTCGGAGGGCAAGAGAACCTCTGCCAGAGTCGACAGGTGCTCGGCGTCTCCTGCGGTACGTATCGCCGACACGGGTGTTTCGCGGAGCAGGTCGTGGTGCCCAGGCGTATCGTGCACGCGATCCCGGATTCCCTCGGATTCGTAGGGGCTGCGCTCCTCGAACCGCTCACGATCGCCCTCCACGCCGTCAGGCTCGGGGAGGCGTCCCCGGCGACGAGATCGGCGGTCGTTGTCGGCGCGGGAACGATCGGTCTTGCGACGGTGGCCGCCCTCCGGGCAAGCGGGGTGCGACGCGTCGCGGCCGTGGACCTCGATCCGGAGCGGCTCTCCGCGGCTCGACGGATGGGAGCCCAGGACACCTTCGACGCCGGCCGTCCGGAAGTGGCCCAGCTTCTCAATGCCTGGGGGCGATCGTCGGAGGACACCGACGGCGCCGACCTGGTCATCGAGGCCGTCGGGAATTCCTCCGCGGTCGCGACTTCCATCGGGGCGGTCACGAGGGGAGGCACCGTCGTCCTCGTGGGGAATGTCTCCCCCACGATCGAACTCCCCCTGCAGGCGGTCGTTACCCGCCAGATTCGGCTTCAGGGCTCCTGTGCCTCGGCTGGCTGCTACCCCGAGGCGATCCAGTTGGCCGCCGACGGCCGAGTCGACCTTTCCGCATTTGTCTCGGCCGTGGCACCGCTTGCGGAAGGACCGGCCTGGTTCGACAGGCTGCATCGCCGCGAGCCGGGGCTGGTCAAAGACGTTCTCGAGCCCTGAGCCATCCGTGGGTGCCTCGCGTGCCCGACCGCCCAATGTGACTCACGAGGAGCATCCATCATGACGGCGCGCAGCTCGACGACCGGACCGGATTCCGACCTCGCCGACGACCAGCCCATCCGATCTGTTTTCGACCTGACGGGTCGACGCGCCATGGTGACAGGTGCAAGCCGTGGGCTCGGCCTTCAGATGGCTCGCGCGCTGGGAAGAGCGGGGGCGGACCTGATCATAACGGCTCGTGACGAGTCCTCCCTGGCGGGTCCCCGGGCCGAACTGGAGTCGCGC
>JBJTBB010000212.1:0-2691 GCA_046091125.1 Planctomycetaceae bacterium | reverse complement strand
GGGAGCGTGCATGAAGACGGGCGCTGCCGACTGAAGGAAGGTAAATCGTCGTCCCCGAGGGATGGCTGAAGGCTGTTTCGAAAAAGGTCTCGTTGGAACGGGCGTACCGGACGTCAGTCACCAAGCACGGGAAAACAAGCGGTCGACCCCGAGACGACATCGCAGGCGTCGATGCGTTCGACCGCCTCGCTGATCCGGCCGCCGGCCTGCGTCATGATCACGAGGGAGACCCAGCCTCCCTCGTTCGGTCGGGCGTTCCTACCAGTGGGGATCTGCTGTTCCCGCGAGGCTGTCGGGTCGTGCTGGATCACCGAAGCGATGGATACGCCGTGATCTCCGAGCACCCCTGCGATCTTCGCGAGCACGCCAGGTCGGTCGGCCACGCGGATCCTCAGGAAGTGACGGATCGAGTCGTCGTCAGAGAGCGCCGGCGGGGGGCTCTCGGCGTCCAGAACGCCGGTGGTGCGGAACGTGATGGCCGCCCGACCGACGACGGTATCGATGATATCGGCCACCACCGCGGAGGCGGTGGGCATCTGACCCGCCCCGAGTCCATGGAAGAAGACCCTGCCCACGGCATCTCCAACGATACCGACCGCGTTGTAGGCGCCCCTCGTTTCGGCGAGCGGAGTTCCAATCCGCACGAGGGCCGGGCCCACCCGCATCACGAGGCCCTCGTCGTCGCGGCGGGCGAAGGCGACGAGTCGCACCCGATAGCCGAGTTCCTCGGCGTAGCGGAGCAGATCCGCATCGAGTCCCTGAATGCCGGCCCGAGGAATACGAGCCCAGGGGATCCAGGTGCCGAATGCGAGGTGCGCGAGCAGCGCGAGTTTCTGCGTGGCATCGGTCCCGTCGACGTCCATCGCGGGATCGGCTTCCGCGAAGCCTTTCGCCTGAGCAAGCGAGAGCGCGTCTGCGTAGTCCGTGCCGTCCTCCTCCATGCGGGTCAGGATAAAGTTGCTCGTGCCGTTGAGGATGCCGCGAACCGACTCGATGCGGTTGGCCGCGAGGCACTCGCCAATCGCGGCGACGACCGGGATGCCTCCAGCCACGGCCGCCTCGAAGGCGATCGAGCGGCCAAGACGACGAGCCAGGGCGAAAAGTTCGGGTCCGTGTTCGGCCAGGACGGCCTTGTTCGCCGTGACGACGTCCTTGCCGGCCTCCAGGAGCGAGACGATCATCGATCTCGCCGGTTCGAGGCCTCCCACCAGGAGCACGGCCACGCTGATGGCGGGATCGGTGGTGATGCGGGCGAGATCGGTGGAGACCCGCTCTTTCGCCAGAGGAAGACCGCGGTCGCGGCCGGCGTCCCTCACGACCGCCACGGTCACCTCGATCGATCGACCGACGTGACGGCGCAGATGGGCCGCGGAATCGTGGAGGATGCGCACCACGCCTGAGCCGACCGTGCCCAGGCCGACGATTCCGACTCGCACGGGTTGTTCCATCTCGACCGACATTTGCCGGACGACCTCCTTACGCCTTCAGCGTACCCTCCTACCGCGGGCCCGAAAGCCGATGGTGGTTGCAGCCCTGTTCCTGCGGTCGGTACGGTAGCCGTTTTCGTCGAACGACAGGAGACCTGACTCTGATGGAGCCAGCCGCCCAAGATTTTTTGGTTCGCCTTCTCGAGACCCCCAGCCCGTCGGGCTACGAGCAGCCCGTTCAGGAGCTCGTGAGGAGCTACCTCGGGGGGTTGGCAGACACCGTGACGACCGACTCGCATGGCAACGTCATCGGCGCGAAGAATCCCGGCGCCCAGGAGCGGGTGCTGCTCGCGGGACACTGTGACCAGATCGGACTGATCGTCCAGTATGTCGATGCGGAAGGGTTCATTTCGGTCCAGCCGATTGGCGGTTGGGATCCGATGCAACTCGTGGGGACGCGGGTGGTGATTTGGGCGGCGTCCGGGCCAGTGACCGGCGTCATGTCACGCAAGCCGATCCACCTTCTGACCGACGACGAGCGTAAGACGGTTCCAAAACTGAAGGATCTTTGGATCGATGTCGGTGCGAAGAGTCGCGAAGAGGTCGAATCGGTGATTCGGGTCGGTGACGCCGTCACGTTCGAACTGCGGTTCCAGCCCCTTCGAAACGGCCTCGCATGCGCCGCCGCGATGGACGACAAGGTGGGGCTGTGGGTGGTCCTCGAGGCCTTTCGGCGGGCGGCGGCCGGACCGTTGTCATGCGGCTTGTTCGTAGCCTCGACTGTGCAGGAGGAAATCGGACTCCGAGGAGCGAGGACGGCGGCGTATGGCGTCGACCCTCAGGTGGCGATCGCCGTCGATGTCACCCACGCCACCGACTGCCCGACGATCGAGAAGAAAACCGAAGGCGATATCGCCCTGGGCCGTGGGCCGGTGGTGTATCGAGGCCCGAACATGAATCCGAGAGTTGTCGATCGTCTGCTCGAGGCGGGGCGATCGGCCGACATTCCGATTCAATTGGCGGCGAGCGGCCGCGCCACGCCCACGGATGCGAATGCGCTCCAGACGACGCGGGCAGGGGTCGCGACGGGTTTGGTGAGCATTCCGAATCGCTACATGCATTCGTCCGTCGAGACGGTGTCACTCGAGGATCTGGATCATGCGGCGGATCTGCTGGCGAATTTCGCCCGGCAGATCGACCAGCAGGCGCGCTGGACGCACTGACGTGGCTGCGTTGCTGCCAAGACGGAGTTCAAGGAACAGAT
>JBJTBB010000211.1:0-2586 GCA_046091125.1 Planctomycetaceae bacterium | reverse complement strand
CCATCGACCGTGTGAGTCCGGAGATCGACTGCGGCCGCTTCGCCGTCAAGCGGATCGTGGGAGACCATGTCACCGTCGAGGCCGACATCGTCTGCGACGGCCATGACGAGTTGGAGTGCGTGCTCCACGTGCGGCAGGGTGGATCCGGTAGCTGGCGGCCGATCCCCATGGAGTGCCGTGGAAATGATCTCTGGACGGCTTCTTTTGCATGTGAAAAGATCGGCCTCTGGCAGTACTTCATCACCGCGAGGCCCGACACGTTCGCGACCTGGGTGAGGGATCTCCATCGACGGCGACAGGCCGGCGAGGATCTCCGCGTGGAGTTCGAGGTCGGAGCGGTGATGGTGCATCAGGCAGCCCATCGTGCACCGGCGGCGGTTGCGGGTGAATTCGAATCCCTCGCGATTGGCCTCGGCCGCGCCTCATCGCCGGAAGACGCGAGCCACCCGAGGCTCGTGGAACTGATGCGACTGCACGCCGATAGGAAAGATGAAACGCGACTGGACCCACCGAGAAGCCTCTGGGTCGATCGTGAGAAAGCGCGTCGCTCCTCGTGGTACGAAGTCTTTCCGCGGTCATGGGGGCCGACCGGCGAGCACGGCAGCCTGCGATCACTCGCCGACAGGCTCCACTACGTGGCGGACATGGGATTCGACGTGCTTTACCTGACGCCGATCCATCCGATCGGCGCATCGTTCCGCAAGGGGCGGAACAATGCCCTCGAGGCCGCCCCGGAAGACGTCGGCAGCCCGTGGGCGGTTGGCTCGGCCGAAGGAGGACACACCGCGATCCATCCGCGGCTCGGCTCGCTCGATGACTTCGAGGTTCTCCGATCGCGAGCCGAGACCCTGGGGATCGAGATCGCACTCGACTTTGCCGTCCAGTGTTCTCCCGATCACCCGTGGGTTCGGGAACATCCAGAATGGTTCCGTCGCCGACCCGACGGACGAATCGCCTATGCGGAGAATCCCCCCAAGAAGTATCAGGACATCGTGCCGTTCGACTTCCAGTGCGATGCCTGGAAGCAGTTGTGGGAAGCGCTCGCAGGCGTTGTGCGATTCTGGGTCGACCGAGGCGTAAGGATCTTTCGGGTCGACAACCCGCACACGAAACCCTTCGCCTTCTGGGAATGGCTGATCACCGAGATCCATCGCTCCCACCCCGACGTGCTGTTTCTGGCGGAGGCGTTCACCCGCCCGAAAACGATGTATCGTCTGGCGAAGCTGGGCTTCACGTGGTCATACACGTACTTCACCTGGAGGACCGCCAAACACGAGACCGGCGAGTACTTGGAGGAGGTGACACGCCCACCCGTCTCCGAGTTTTTCCGTCCGAGCTTCTGGCCGAACACGCCCGACATCCTGCATGCCACGCTCCAACAGGGTGGGCGCCCGATGTTCGTGACGCGTTTGGTGCTCGCCGCGCTCTCGGCCGGCTCCTGGGGAATCTACGGTCCGGCCATGGAACTGCTCGAATGCGTCCCTCGGGAACATGGGAGCGAGGAGTATCTCGACAGCGAGAAATACGAGATCAAGGCGTGGCGCATGGACGCGGCCGAGAGCCTGGCACCGCTGATCACGAAACTCAACTCGATCCGGCGATCCGAGCCGTCAATGGCCGGGGGCTGTCCCTGTACGGTGGAGCCGACCGACGACGACGCCATTCTGGCCTGGAGCCGGTACGACTCGTATGCCGGAAGCCGCGTGCTCGTGGTCGCGAACATGGATCCAGGAACGCAACGATCCACCGCCATCCGACTCGACCGTCGCCGGCTCGGCCTCGATGGTCATGGCCGCCTGATGGCGACCGATCTCCTGACCAACGCCCAATACGACTGGACGGATGGTGCGATCGTGACCTGCTCGCCCGACCATCCGGCCACGGCCTACCGGCTCGCGTGCATCTGATGGACGTCCCAGGAGCGGGTGAGGAAGTTCCGGATCAGCTCGCGAAACGGATCCGTGCCGCCCGTTGGTATCCCGACAAGGCGAGCGGAGCACTGCCCCTTGGGTTCGAGGATGTCGCGGAGGTCCGCTCGGAAGGGCCTCTGAGGTCCTGGCTCACGATCGTCTCGTCCCGAGTGGCTCCGGACGGTCTCGTCGTGCCGATCTCGGCATCCACCGCCCAGAACGACGGCGAATCGACGCTTCTCGACGCCGCCGAGGACGCCCGACTGATCGCCGGGCTCATGGTCACCATTTTCAAGCGGGGCACACTCGTCGGTGCCCACGGACGGTTCGTCGGACGACTCACGACGTTCGCCGCGAGCGAATCCGATGCAGACGTGATCGATGATCCTCGCCGCTCATCGATCAGCGTCATGCCAATCGGGGCCGACGCGTCCAACAGTTCACTCGCGGTCGCCATCGGGGCCGCTCGATATGTCGTCAAGATCGTGCGTCGAGTCCGGCGCGGACTGCATCCCCAGGTGGAGATCGGAAGATTCTTCGCACTTGAGTCCCCCTTCTCGCAGGCGCCTCCACTGGTCGGCTGGCTCGAATACATCGGAGGCGACGGTCCTGCGGCGACGGTGATGATCGTCGAACGGCACCTCGAGGGACGCTCGACCGCATGGGATCGGCTCCT
>JBJTBB010000210.1:0-3005 GCA_046091125.1 Planctomycetaceae bacterium | reverse complement strand
TTCTTGCCCATGGCCCGACGGAGCAAATCTGCTCCACCCACCGAGTCGGCAGCAATGATCTGGGGATGCTGCATCACTGGTTCATGATAGACGAGCTCGCCGGAGATGCTCCGGAAAACATCGCTCCTGACCGACGTCTCGAGTAAAACGGCAGCGGAACGATTCTGACCGGCTCGCGTCGCCCTCGGACATCCACGCAGAGTCCACCCACAGTCGGATCCGTCGCGGCGACGTCGACCATCGCCATTGCGATCGGAAGACCGAGCGAAGGCGAGTAACTGCCGCTGGTCACCCGCCCGATGACACCCGCTTCGGAGACGACTTCTGCACCCTCTCTGGCAGGCCTGCCCGATTCCACCACCAACCCCACCCGCCGCCGCACCGGGGGCGATGACGCCAGGCGTTCGAGCCTGTCCCTGCCCGGGAAGACTCGGCCCTCCAGGGTGACCGCGAATCCGATTCCAAGTGCGAATGGATCACTCGACTCGACCAGTTCGTGCCCGTAGAGCGGCATCCCGGCTTCGAGCCGCAGGGTATCCCGGGCGCCGAGTCCACACGCTTCGGCCCCCGACGCACGACCCTCGTCGAGTACGACCGTCCAGAGTCTTTCGGCATCGTTTGCGGCAACGATCAACTCCAGGCCATCTTCCCCCGTGTATCCGGTGCGACTCGCGCTGACCGATAGTCCTGCGATCCGCACGACCGCTGAAGCGTAGGTCCGAAGGCCCTCGAGACTCCTTCCCTGATCACTCGTATCGCATAGCTTCCCGACAAGCGAGACAGCCTTCGGTCCCTGGACCGCGATCATGGCCGTGTTGAGCGTCCGATCGTCGAGCTGGACACCGTCCGGAGGCAGCTGCGAGCGCAGCCATGACACGACCCGCTTGCGATTCGACGCATTCACCACGAGCGAGTATCGGGTGAGGTCCCCCGACTGTCCGTCACAGGGTCGGACGACGGGGTCACGGCCCACGAGTGCGTCGTCGAGTACACGCCCCTCATCGTCCGTCACGAGCGTGTAACGCACTCCGCCCGGACACAGATCGCTCGTGCGGCGGGTCAGCATCCCCTCGAGCCAGTCCGCTGCGCCAGGGCCGCTGACCGCAAGCCTGCCCATGTGAGACACATCGAAGAGCCCGACGTTTACCCTGGTGGCAGCATGCTCAGCGAGGATTGACCGATACTGAATCGGCATCTCCCACCCGCCAAACTCGACCATGCGGCCGGCGTGGGAAATGTGCCAATCGAACAGCGGAGTGCGTCGCCGCGGCTGATTGTCGGGAACGTCGTGTGCCGACACGTTTACCTGCCGAAGAACGAACCATCGAACGCCTCGCGGGACACATTCCTCCACGCGATGCGGCAGTGTACCCGCCCGCGAGAAAACAGCATCACCTCACCAAGACGCCTCCGACGCCGCCTCAGCCTCGACGAGGCCGCTTGGCCTTGCCTCCCGACCCCTTTCCTCGAACCCCATCGCGTTGATCGCCGGACGACTGCCGGCCGAAGGAACGCTTTCTCTGCCGACTTTTGGCCCCTCGGCGGTCGATCGACGGCGGGGCATGTGGCCCTTTTCGCCGCGGCCTCCCCGCTCGTCGCCTTTTCTCCCCGGTCGATTCACCGGTGCGCCCGGCCATTCGAAAATCGAGCGAGCGGCGATCGAGATCGACGTCCTCGACGACGACTCGCAACCGATCTCCAAGACGAAACACATTGCCTTGACGCCTGCCGCTGAGGAGGTGACCGGCGCGCTCGTAGCGATAGGTATCCTCCGGTAGGGCATCCATCGCCAGCAGGCCCTCGGCCGGCAGGTCCAGCCCCTGCACGAAAAGTCCGAAGGGCTCGACGCCCGTGACGACCCCCTCCAACTCCAGGCCCTTGCGTGAAGAGAGGTACACCAACAATTTGAGCTTCACCAGTTCCCGCTCGGCGGATTCGGCCCGGCGTTCAAGCTCGGAACAGTGCTCCCCGAGTTCTCGCAGGCGGTCACCCGGAGGCCGGCGGCCCGCGTTGACGTCGTCGATCAGACGATGAATCGTCAAATCCGGATAGCGGCGGATCGGAGAAGTGAAGTGACAGTAACAGTCGCTCGCGAGTGCGTAATGCCCCTCTTCGGCTGGTCCGTACACCGCCCGCGCGAGGCTCCGGAGTGAGGCGTAATGAACCGCATGTTCCTCCGGACGCCCCCTGGCAAGCCCCAGCAGCCTCTGAAGTTCGTGACGGCTTTCGAGGGAATCCACCTCGAAGCCCAGCTCTGCAACGAATTCCGTCAACTGGCGGAGCTTGCGAGGATCCGGGGCTGGATGAATCCGCCTCAGAAACGGAACGCGGGCGGCAGCCAGGATGGATGCGACTGCCTCGTTGGCGGACAACATGAACTCCTCGATGATGCGGTGGCTCTCCGTATTCTCCTCCACATGCGCTCCGGCCACCCGGCCCGAGCGATCGAGGTCGATCCGCACCTCCGGAAGCGTCAGTTCGAGCATGCCCCGGGCCTGCCTGCGGCCGCGCAGAAGCCGTGCCAGATCCCTCATCAGCCCGAGGAGCGATCGAACGGCGGGGGCCATCTCCACCTGGGTCGTCTGAGGATCCGCCAGGAAAACGTCCACCTCCTCGTACGTGAATCGCCTCGAGCTACGGATGGCCGACTTCACGACCCGCGCATCGACCGGGATGCCCTGGGGAGAGAACTCGATCCAGCAGGTGCGGGCAAACCGGATCCGATCGGGCTGCAGGCTCGCCAGACTGTTGGAAACGACCTCTGGCAGCATGGGGATCACCCGGTCGGGCAGGTAGACGCTCGTGCCCCGCGATCGGGCCTCCACGTCGAGCGGAGAATCTTCCTCGACAAAGTGGGCGACGTCCGCGATATGAACTCCAAGCAGCCAATGAACATTTTCGATGCGGGTCAGGGAGATCGCATCGTCGAAGTCACGCGAGTCCAACGGAACGATGGTGATCACCACATCGCCGGTCAGATCAGAGCGGTCTGGTCCGAGCTCTCA
>JBJTBB010000209.1:0-3464 GCA_046091125.1 Planctomycetaceae bacterium | reverse complement strand
CTCTACGCCCAGCAGACGCGGTCCGCGAAGCGGACTTCCATAGCCGGCACCGGTTCCAACGACCGGAGCCGGGAGAAGTCGGAGCTGTGTGCGGGGGCCCTCGAACGACTCGAGACCCGGCTGGCCGAGGTCGGCACCGCTGTGAAGGCGGTGGCCAAGAAGACAGTCAGGGGCGTGAAGAAGAGCCTGGCCAAGCCGGCTGCTCCCAAGACCGCGAACATCAAGGCCGCGCGACCAGCCTCGAAGAAGCTCCGTACGGCAGGCCATAGGACAGCCCGCGCGGGCGTCAGAAGCGAACTCAAGCAGGTCGCCAGATCGCACCGCGGGAAAAAAGGGAATTCCGGGCGCTAGCGCGCAGCCCGCTTTGCTGGAGCGACGTCATGGGGTTTGAGTCGGGGAGGCGAAGGGGGTCGGCATGGCCCTCGGGCCGAGGCCCACCCCCGCGGCCCAGATTCTTGACAGCCTCGCAACCCACGAATGCGGCCGGAAAACGCGGAATTTCCTTGACTCCCCGGAATTCCAAAGCTATCCCACGGAAGGACGAGGTGCCGGCTCGTGCTCGTTTCCGGGAGTTCACCAAAACGATGTCCTTCACCCCGAGGGCGTTTCCGGTCCGCCGGTCCCACTTTCGTGGCCGTCGTCGAGGCCGTTCGGACGGGGCGGCGGTAGGGTCTTCCCGTTCCTGCGATCGACTCGCCCCCGAACAGCTCGAGGGTCGGGCCCTGCTTGCCGTGACCGCCGGCATCGTCGACGGCGATCTCCTCATTGACTACGGCAATGCCGCTGACGTGCTCGCGGAGATCGTCAGCAACGGCACCAACTACACCGTCTCTGGCACCGGCCTGTCGGCTACGCCGTTTTCCCTCGCCAGCGTGACCGGCCGGATCATGGTCACCGCCGGCGCCGGCATCGACGGCCAGACGTTCCGAGTGCTCGCAGGCACGCCGCTTGCCAACCCGCTCCAAGTGACTGCCGCGATCGAGACGACCAATCTGATCGCCGGTATCAACGTCAACGCGACCAGGCCCGGCGACGTGATCATCGAATCGGGCACGGTGACCATCGGCTCGGGGTTCAGTGAGGCAATCGTCCCCGTGTCCACCGCGGCGACCAACGGGAATGTGACGTTTTCCCAGACGGTGACACTCAACTACGACACGGCCTTCACGAGTGGGTTCGGCGCGATCACGCTCGGCATCGTGGGGACCCCAGGGGGAGCCGGGCTCTTCCTCGGCAACACCGACCAGTCGGGGGCCGTGAGGCTTACGGGCAACGTGGAGCTCCCCAGCGGACTGATGGTCGTCGCCCCGGGAGCCTTCAATCTTGCCCTCGAGGGCGAAACAAACCGGATCTCTTCCGCGGAGATCCAAAACACAGGTGTTCTGCGGATCGGGCGAGATGGAGGCACGAGCGAGTTTACCAATGGTCTCCAGGCCAACTCACAGTCGGCCGTGAGCCTCGCCGGCGTCATCGAGACCGTGAACATGCCGCTGATACTCGGTGCCGGCACACTGCTCGCTGCCACGACACACCGCTCGGGCAGCGGCCGCATTCAGACCGGGGCCGTCACCGACGGCGCCTCCGCCTTCACGCTTGCGCTCGGCAGCACCACGCAGACCGGCGACATCACACTCGGCGGCAACGTGACCCTCGACGGTCTGACGACGGCCGCAGGCGACTTCGCGGTCTCCCTCTTGGGCTCTGCCAACGACATCGCCGGGCAGGTGACGTTCACCAATACGAAGTACGTGGTCTTCGGTGACGACACGAACGACGCAAGCCGCTTCGCGGCTGGCGTGACGGCGACCAGCCAGACTGCGGCCAATGTCGTGATCGGGACGGTGCGAACGGCCGGCAATGCGATCGACCTACGCAGCGCGTATCTGGCCGGACTCGCCACACTCGACACGTCCGACGCTGGTGCCAATGCCAGCGGCGGTCTGATCACGCTCCGCAACGGTGCCCAGCTCGAGAGCCACGTCCTCACGACGATCGGCGGCGTCGGCCAGGCCGCGTCCGCCACGCAACTGCTCGGCACCGGAGCCTTCGGCAGCAACGACACCGGCAGTGGCTCGCTCGTCGTCCAGACAGGGCCGCTTCTCATGGGCGTCGATGCATCGAATACGACGTCGCTGACCATCGCCCATGACACCACGATCCAGGTCACGGCGGACAGCCTGACCATCGGCGCGGGCTCGACGATCGACGCCTCGGGCAAAGTGCTCACCCTGCTCGCCGACGACGTCGCGATCGCGTCTGCAGCGGGCTCGATCGACACCAGCCGCATCAGCGTCGTCCCCGTGACGGCCGGCCGCGGCGTGTTCCTCGGCACGGCGACGGGAGCGGGACTGGTGCTCGGAACGACCGAACTCCAGGCCATCGACGCCGACACGATCCAGATCGGCAGGACGGACTACAGCGGCCGCGTCACGATCGGTACGCTCGCGCTCGCTGATACAAGGCTTGCGATCGTGGCCGACGGCACGGGAGGCGGCGTCACGCTCGACGGAACCTTCACCTCCACCGGCACGCCCACGGGTCGCACGGCGCTCCACATCACCGGCTCCGGTACGGGCACCGTGCTCAATGCGAACATCACGTCGACCGGCGACGTCTTCATCGACGACGCTCTCGAACTCGCTGCTGCCACCGTGACGATCAACACCTCGGGTGCCGGTGCCGATGTGTATCTCACCGGGGGCACCGCCGGCATCTGGTCGAGCAAGGACGAGGCGAACAATCTCGTGGTTACGGCCGGGGTGGGCAGCGCGACCCTCGCCACGCGTGCCGGCTTCAATGACCACGGCGGTCAGGCGGGCCTCGTGCGGAACGTCACCGCGACCGGCGGCACGGTCCTCCTCGGCGGCGGCAATAAGATCTCGGGCGGGCTGTCGCTCGGCGCGCCACATGTCACGCTGGGTGCGGTGGTGCGGGCCGCAGGCTCAATCGTCATCCACGACGGTGCGGGCAGCGATGCGGCGATCGTGATCGTGAGCAACACCATCTTGGACGCGACACAGGATGGCGAGGCGGCCGCCGGCAACCCGGTGACGATCCGCGGGACCGTGACGGCACTCGAGGCCAACAACTACAGCTTCAGCCTCAAGGGGGGCACCGATGGCGACGTGCTCGTCACCGGCAAGATCGGGTTCGTGGGCAGCGGTGCGGCCCTGGGCACGGTCACCATCACCGGCAATGACGTCACGGTGGCGGCGATCGACGGCCTGAGCGGGGGCCTGTTTCTCGAGGCCGTCGACGCAGTGAACGGCGTCGATCCCGGCTCCGTCACGCTTACCGGCACAACCTACAAGTCCACGTCGGCTCTCGGCATCTCTGCGGGCACCCGCTCCGCCTTCGAGCGTAATCCGATTCTCTCGGCTGCCCAATTCGTTCGTGGCGGAGCGGGTACCCGCAGAGATGCCGAGAGCCGACGTGGACTTGCAGGTTGTGCCGGTAAGCGTGAC